>NZ_JAGRQY010000209.1:0-1476 GCF_018223905.1 Klebsiella sp. 28 | reverse complement strand
ATAATCACGCTCGATGCTCCGCTGCGCGGCATTCACCATTTGCGTGAGCATGGCGTCATGCTCCGTGAAGTCCAGTTCCAGGCGTAGCTGGGTTTTCACATCATCCAATGTCAGTATCAAAATCGCTGTCTCCCGGCTTCGGTTTCAGCGCACGTTCGGCATCCTCCGGCCATACCGCGATACGCCGCTTAACCAGTTCTTCGGCGCGCGATCCTTCAAAGCACGCGATATCTCCACGGGAATAACGGTGGTGCGGCCCAAGGAACACAACGGATTTACGCTCTGCCTGTGCGACCACGGTCGCATGGTTGTCCTGTGTGCCTGTTTCTTCCGGCTCCACTGCTTTATTTTTCGCAGCCATAACATTCTCCTGAAAGGGAAAAGCCCGCATATGCGGGCCGTATTTACTGAGGGATGGGTTAGAACAGGACGCCGGTACCCAGCACCAGGCCTTCCGGATGACGGAAGCCAATATCATGCTCAGTAACAACGCGGATTAGCGACTGGTTACGGGAAAACGCAGATACCAGGGTGCCATCGGCATCGATGTAAGAGGCTTCCTTCGAGAAGTCGACTTTCATATTGCCGTCTTCAGCGATAACCACATCATTGAAGTCAGCAAAGTAAATCTCAGTCTCCTTACCCCCGGTCCCCAGATTCGCAGGGATCGCGCTGGTACGCTGAACCGGATATCCTTTAAGTAATCCCTGAGCCATTTCCGGATAGACTTTGTTGCCGTTGCCGTCACGCAGCCCAAACAACTTCATATAGGTACGGTTCGACATGCCCCAGCCGCTGCTGATCATATTGCTGTTGCCGTCCATCGCCATCAAAATGATCTTGTCCAGGTACTCGTCAACTGTGTTCAGGTTGATCGCTGCATCAGCTTCCCACGGCAGCAGGCGGTTCCACTGCGTCGCGCGCGCCTTCATACCAATCGGTGTATCGCCGGTACCGTCATCGCGCATAAAGGCTTTATCCTCACGCACTGAGATGGCGGTCAGAATATCCTGCAGGACCAGCTGCTCGACGTTGAATCCGGCGTGGCCAATCAGTGCATTGGAAATAGGCACCATCGCAATCAGAGTTTTCGCCGTAAGTTTTACATCATCAAAGCGTGTTTCTGATGTCTTGGCGTCTTTGTTTTCTCCTGTGTAGCTTGCCGTTGCTCCACCGGCCACGCGTGGTAGCGTCATATTACCGTTAGGCAGCGGAACGGGACGGGCACCCAGCTTGCGGACGAGGGTTCGGTCGCTCAGTAGCTCGATCACCTCACTGTGGAGGTTCTGCGGAATAAGCACACCACCGGACGCCGCTGCGGTGGAAATGGCCATCGATACGGACTGGTCATTCAGCTCTTCTGAAGCGAATTTTGCCGCGTCCTGCAGATTCCCTGCGCCTGCGGCGACAGACATAACCAGTCGGGTCATGCCAGCACCGGTGTACTGTTTAGGCTCCTGCTTAACAATAATGCCG
>NZ_JAGRQY010000208.1:0-2951 GCF_018223905.1 Klebsiella sp. 28 | reverse complement strand
GCTCTGACTTAACCTGCCGCAATCTCCGTCTGCAGCCAGCGCTCAAACATCTGCAGCGCTGGCTCCCCCTCCCCGCCGCCGGGTTTGATCAAGCAGAAGCGCTTAGCCAGCGTCGGGGAGCCCGGCCACGGGGCAACCAGCGTTCCGGCGCTCAACTCGCTTTCCACATACATCTTCGGCACCAGTGCCACACCCTGCTGGCTAAGTACCGCGGCGATCGCCATCTCATGCAGATCGTAGCGCGGCCCCTGGGCGGGGTTATCCAGCGCCAGACCGCACTCGCGGGCATAGTGCAGCCAGGCGTCCGGGTTTTGCCGCCGGTGAATGCGCGTTAGCCGGTTAAGCAGCCCCGGAAGATCGTCATCCGTCAGCAGCGCAGCATGGCAGACCGGCAGCAAATACTCCGCAAATAAAAACGTCACCTCCATTCCGGTCCACGCCGGGTGTTCAAAATGGATGGCGGCATCAAATCCGCTTCCCGGCAGAATGAAGGGATCGCTGCGGGCGGCGATATTGACCACGATATGCGGATGCTGCGCCGCAAAGCGCCCGAGCCGGGGAATTAACCAGCGGCTGGCGAAGGTGGGGAGCACGGCGATCTCCAGGCTGCGGCCATCGACGGGCATCCCGCTGACGTCATGGGTGTCCCGTTCCAGACGAGCGAGGATCTCGCGGACCTGACGAGCATAGCGGGCGCCTGCCGGATTGAGCCGCACCCGGCTCCCCGTCCTGTCGAAGAGTTTACTGTCGAGGAGCGCTTCCAGACGGGCAATCTGCCGGCTGATGGCCCCTTCCGTTAACGCGAGCTCCGCCGCCGCGCGGGCAAAGTTGCCGTGACGAGCCGCGGCCTCAAAAGCCAGTAGCGCAGCGCTGCTGGGGATTTTACGACGCATAGCCAATGCTCCTTGTGCAGGCTCACCGAATGTCAGTGACAGAATATCACTAAGCCTTGAATTAACATCGCTTTTCAGCGCCATTTTTAGCCGATAGGATGATGAAAACTCACTAAAGCGCCTTGTGCGCCACATCATCTGTTCATCGAGGTCACTATGCTCTATGTCGTCGAATGCGCCTACACCGATCCCCAAAGCGAAGCGGCGTGGAATACCTTTTACAATCAGGAAAAACTACCGGCGCTGGTCTCTGTGCCCGGTTTCTACGCCTCCCAGCGCTTCCGCGCTCTCAGCGAGGGCTGCCCCTGCTACCTGGCGCTGCACGATATCCACGATGCTACCGTCATCGACAGCGACGCCTACCGCCGCAACGGCGGCGGCCATTTTGCCCGCTGGCAATCGGCGATCGCCGACTGGCATCGCCACCTCTATCTAACGAATAATACGCTGCGGGAGGTTGCCCCGGATGAAGTGCTGCTGCTGGGCGATACCGCGGAGGACTTGCCCGTCGCTGCGCCGATACTCCTGCAGCCAGGCGGCCTGGCGACCGAACAAACCCGGTATGCCGCCATCCTCCCACGAGACAACCTGCATCACCTGGCCACGACTGCCGCCGTCTTTATCTATCAGCCCATCACCGCCCGGTTACGCAACCCGGCGCAGCGCGCGTGAGGTCGCCATGTCACCTGCTCCCTTTTATACGTTGACCGCTGGCGACCTGACGGTGACTGCCGTGAGTGATGGTCTGATGTCAGCGCCGCTGTCCTTACTCTCGGGTATCTCACGGGAGGAGGCGGAACATCTGCAGCGGCATTCAGGATTAGCCTCACCAGAGACCATTGCGATTGGCGCCTATCTGATCCGCGGTCGCGGGAATACGGTGCTGGTGGATACCGGCACCGGCGGAGCCAATGGCGTTGGCGGCGAACTTATCGCCAATCTGGCGCGGCTCGGCGTTGGTCCTGAGGAGATCGACGCCATCCTTCTCACCCACGCCCATCCGGACCATATCGGCGGCCTGCTGTCCGCCGCTGGTACGCCAGCGTATCCCAACGCCACGGTGTTCCTGCCTACGCGGGAAAGCGCTTACTGGCTGGCAACATCCACGTTCGACAACGCCAGCGATCGCGGCCGGCGCAACGTGCTGCTTGTTCGCCGTGTACTGGCGAACTGCGCGGCGCAAATCAGCGGGGTTGATGATGAGGAGGTGATCGCCGGGATCCGCCCGTGCCCTCTGCCCGGCCATACGCCCGGGCATACCGGGTATCGTCTCGAAGCGGGCGATACCTCGCTGCTGATCTGGGGGGATATCGTCCATTTCCCGTCCATTCAGTCTGCGCGGCCAGAAGCCTCGGTCGCCTTCGACGTCGATCCTGAACAGGCCCGGCGTACCAGGGAGATCCTGCTGCGCCAGGCCGCCAGCGAACGGTGGTTGATTGCCGGTATGCATCTTGGCCTGCCGGGATTCGCCAGAGTGGTGAACACCGCCTCAGGCTATTGTCTGCGCTCGGTGTGATCGTTGAGCAGAACAATGACCACAGTAAAACCCCGGTCGCGGCATGAGCACGACCGGGGCGTTTTGTCCGGGAAAGTGGACGAGCCGTTAACCGCGGCTCTTCCAGCCTTTTTTACTTTTGCAGCTGGCTTTGGTGGCGACCCACGGGTGACGTAGCTGAGTCAACTGAAGATCCTGGGAGGCCGGGCTGGCCGACCAGCGTTTGTTGCACAGAGGCTTACGAGTTGCAATGACCATAAAAACGCTCCTGAAAAGTAATGAACCATTCCCTGGGTAGTTCCACAAGTTCAGAATTAGCGTATCACCGCGTAACGGAAGTTATTTCAATCTTTGTTTTAGAATGTAAATGGTCATCGCCCTCTGAAATAGCTTAAATTGATCCAAATCAATTTAAGTGCATTTATTTTTCGATGCCACCTATATTTTCAACCGCTTACCTTCGCCAGCCGCCTGATTAAGACTTTTCCTATACCGCATAATACAACAGAATCAAGCGATATTATCAGATTTTTATTCTAGTTGTGTATGCCTATGTGGTTATT
>NZ_JAGRQY010000207.1:0-7994 GCF_018223905.1 Klebsiella sp. 28 | reverse complement strand
CCCGGCGGCGATGATGGTATCAATCCCCGCCCGGCAGGCGACGTCCGCGGCCTGCAGCTTGGTGCCCATGCCGCCGGGAACCGCCCGGACGTCATCGGCCATGCGATGGCAGGCCTGCCGGTAGGTACCTGCTTCCACGCCCAGGAGTCTCCGCTGGAGAACCGTAAGCGCTGGATCTTCGGCGCGCCGCCAGCGGGGGAAATCACCGTCGATGCGGGCGCGACCCAGGCGATCCTCGAAAGAGGCAGCTCGCTGTTGCCAAAAGGGATCAAAATCGTCAGCGGCAACTTCTCCCGCGGCGAAGTGATCCGCATCCGCAATAGCGAAGGACGCGACATCGCTCACGGCGTCAGCCGCTACAACAGCGATGCGCTGCGCCTTATCGCCGGCCAGCACTCGCAGCAAATCGATGCCATTCTGGGCTATGAATACGGCCCGGTGGCCGTCCACCGCGATGATATGATCATCCGTTAAGGAGCTGAAAATGCTGGAACAAATGGGCATTGCCGCCAAAGCGGCCTCCTGGCAGCTGGCGTTACTCTCCAGCCGGGAAAAGAATCAGGTACTGGAAAAGATCGCCGATTATCTGGAAGCGCAGACCGATGATATTCTGCGCGCCAACGCGGAAGATTTAGCCGAAGCTCGCGCCAATGGCCTGAGTGAAGCGATGCTCGATCGCCTCGCGCTGACCCCGGCGCGTCTGAGCGGCATCGCCAGCGATGTGCGCCAGGTGTGCAATCTGGCCGATCCGGTCGGCCAGGTGATCGACGGCGGGCTGCTGGACAGCGGTCTGCGTATTGAACGTCGCCGCGTCCCGCTGGGGGTGATTGGCGTGATTTATGAAGCGCGTCCTAACGTGACGGTCGACGTCGCCTCCCTGTGTCTGAAAACCGGCAACGCGGCGATCCTGCGCGGCGGGAAAGAGACCTGGCGCACCAACGCCGCCACGGTGAAGGTGATCCAGCAGGCGCTGCAGGAGTGCGGTCTGCCGGCCGCCGCGGTACAGGCTATCGAGAGCCCGGATCGCGCGCTGGTGGGCGAAATGCTGAAGATGGATAAATACATCGATATGCTGATCCCTCGCGGCGGCGCGGGCCTGCACAAGCTGTGCCGTGAGCAGTCAACGATCCCGGTGATCACCGGTGGGATTGGCGTGTGCCATATCTTCGTGGATGAAACCGCCGAGATCGCCCCCGCGCTGAAGATCATCGTCAACGCCAAGACCCAGCGGCCGAGCACCTGCAATACCGTGGAAACGCTGCTGGTGCACCGCAACATCGCCGATACCTTCCTGCCGGCGTTGAGCAAGCAGATGGCCGAGAGCGGCGTCACCCTGCACGCCGCCCCTTCCGCCCTCCCCGCGCTGCAAAACGGCCCAGCGAAGGTCGAGCCGGTGAAAGCGGAGCAGTATGACGACGAGTATCTGTCGCTGGATCTGAACGTCAAAGTGGTGGCTGATATGGACGAGGCTATCGCCCATATCCGCGAACATGGCACCCAGCACTCCGACGCCATCCTGACCCGCACCCTGCGTAACGCCAACCGCTTTATCAATGAAGTGGACTCTTCCGCGGTATATGTGAACGCCTCCACGCGCTTCACCGACGGCGGCCAGTTCGGCCTCGGCGCGGAAGTGGCGGTCAGCACCCAGAAGCTGCACGCCCGCGGCCCGATGGGGCTGGAAGCGTTAACCACCTATAAGTGGATTGGTTTCGGCGACGATACCATTCGTGCGTAAATGAGAACGGGCGATGCAAAAATAGGCAGTTGATTCCACTGGCTATTGACGCATCGCCCGCTAAGTTCTAACCTTTTGCCTCGTGATTCACGCTCGTGAACACCTCTTGCAGGGCCGATATAGCTCAGTTGGTAGAGCAGCGCATTCGTAATGCGAAGGTCGTAGGTTCGACTCCTATTATCGGCACCATCAAATGCATCCCGTTTCAACATGCCCCTGTTTTTATTAAATATAAAAATTTTCTCATCGGCGGGATGGCGTCAGTCCACCGAATGCGATTGCCGCCGCCGAGGTGGGGCTCTCCTTTTTTGACTGGATGAAGTGCGGTTTCCCGGCAATGATCGTTTTACTGCTTGTCGCTATTGCGATTCTTTACCTCTTATTCAGGCCAGAACTTAAGGGAACCTTTGAAATGAATAGTGAACAGGTCGATTGGGATAAAGGCAAAGATGATGCATAGCGGCCTGTTTTTGAATATCGCTTGTATTGTCGTTTTAACCGTTTTTAGCATATTGTTTTGGGTATAACTTAAACGCAGCGCGGCGGTCACTGCTGGCCGCCGTGTCAGGGTCATTCTCTTTGAGCGACAGGCGAGGCGCGCTCGTGCCATCGGCGAGATCGCCAGTATAAAACGATGCCGGGCGTTACGATTAAGCCAATACTCTACGGCAGCGTAAAGGTCACCGTAGCCCTGGCGCTCCATGCGCCTGATGCGGTCGAACTTTGCGCTTTCCACTGCGCCGTCAACGACTGTGGCGTCTGCACCGGATGGGTATAGGTCGCCCCCGTACAAACGTTGGCGTTGGTATTGTCGCGCATTATTCGAAAATCGATTTGCCCTGTTGTCGCGCAGGTCCAGGATTCAAGAACGTTAAAGTTCTGGTATGCGCCAAAATTGCGGGTGATATTCCCCTGCCCGGTTACGGTAAGCGGTTGTTCCATATAGGTTGTGCGCCAGGCGGAGATAGTCCCGGTGTTAAATACCGTCCTTGGGAGAATGTCAATCGCGGTGATATTACGGATATTTACGGTGATATTGTTGGTGATAGGGAGCGCCAGCGAGTAACTAATCGTCGGGGGATAAGCGGGTTTATTGGCCGCAGGCACTATATCCAAAGATCTTGACATGTAAGCGCCATTCTCCCGCGAGATCTGGCCACCTTGCGATACGTTGCAATAAAGGTGGATATAAGGCGGCGTTTTTGCGGATAGTGTCGCCTGCAAATTTGTATTGTAGGTGGGCCAGGAATTAGGTGGTAATAGGGTCTGACTTGGATAAGTAATAGAAGTCGTATGGACATCTGGTATAGACGTCTTGTTCAACTGCCTATTGACTACTGTTCCTGTACCAGAGCTAAAAGTAAGTCCAACAAAATCGCCGAAAGAGGTTAACGAACTATTTATATCGTTAAAGAAATTAAAAAAAGATTTACAAGAGGCGCTTTTGCCCACGTAGATAGTGTAAATGTCCGTAAAGGAGAAACATCCGCTTATGGTAAGAGATGTACCGCTGGCGGTTGCAGTACACAATCCACCAGCATTCATACGGGTGGCTGCTGTTGTAGCAATAGCGGCGCTATCCATGGTGTAGGTATGCGGTCCCCAGTAAAACGGGCCTGATAGTTGGGCATATGTACTAGTGGCCCAGTAAACCTTTTCACCATTCGCGATTACCGACGTGCTGGCAGCTACGGTCTTTGGCGTCAGCGTGACGGTTATCGGATCCGTAGTATAAGCACCAGTTACCGGATCAAACGATCCGCTATTAGCCTCAGGGGTGACCATCAGCGTCGCCGCGATTGCCGCGAACATAAAAACAAACCACTTCATTTTATTCTTCCTCGTAAGGACGGCTATTTACTTTGCTCAAGGGCGCAGAGTTATTGACAGACGCTCGTCGCGTTCCAGAGACCGGACGCGCCAGCAGATTTATGGGCTATATAATCCGCCCGACAGGTGGTTTCCTGCCCCTGGCCATTCCCCCATTTCACCTGCAGCGTCCCTTTTTGCGGTAAACCGCTCAGCAGAACTTCTCCGCCGTCACCGACAATTGACGCGTTTTCTTCACTTTTAAGCAGCGACGCCATCGCGCCAAAGGGGACCGGTTTACCCCCAGGCCGCGTTAACGTCATCAGGACACGGTGGCCAATGGCGGTTTTATACTCTGCTCTAACGATTGCCCCGCGGGTGGGGACGACTTTATTGGTCATATAGGTGATATCGGTATCGTCCCGCAGGGTTTTACTATTCAGGCTAATATCATTGCGGCGATAGGGGGTCAGATACGGAACAATCGCGTAACCCCGACTATCCGTTGAGATACCGGCGTAGTTATTGACGCCAATGCCTTCTGCGCCAGGAGCCTTAACTAAACCAATAGTTTCACCCAGGGATTGGGACAGCGTGATACCATTCTCATGAATCACTACCCCACCGGCTATGCCATACCCCAGCTGTTGGCTGTCGCGGCTGCGGCTGTAGGAACCATTTAACGTTCCGTGGCTTGCCTTCCAGCTGACGTTACCCCCGACGACTTGTTGTTCGCTGCGCCCCGCAAGCGTCGCGTTTATCCCCCAGTCAAGACTGGCATCATCAAAGGCTGAACCATTCAGTCGGAGGTTGTGGCTGGTTCCGTTTCCACTCGCATGGGTTGTCCCGTATGAGGCGTATGTCCGGTTGAGGAATTTATCCAGCGGCACATTGATCTCAAAGGAGACCACATTATCCTGTTCGGCATGGCCATAGAGCCCGGTATTCCGGTTCCAGGAGTAGTTCAGACTGATACCAATCGCGTTGAAATTTTTGTAATAGCCCAGATTTGCCGACAGGCTGTTACGTTCGTTCTGCCAGTAATCCTCGCTGATCAAGGATGCATTCAACGCCCCAAAGTTATCGCCAAGATCCTGATTCAGCGACAGCTCAGCCCGGTTACGCCGGCGATCGGTGATATAAGAAGGAATGTTATTATCGCTACGGTAGGTACCCAGCGTTTCTTCCAGCGAGCGAAATCCGGAGGTGGAATAGCGATAGCCGGCGATGGTAAAATTTGTTCCCGTCTGCAGGAAATTTTTGCTATAGCGTACCCGGATCGACTGGCCCTGTTGCCTGCCGGCATCGGTCGACATGGAGCGGGAATGGATGGCGTCGGCGGAAAAGGCGCCCCAGCTACCGATATTCTTACCCACCCCCAACGCATATGACTGATATTTATTGCCTGCGTTTTGCACGCCGCCGTAGAGCGTAAAGCCCCACGGAAGGCCATAAATTCCGGTGCCCTGAACAAACAGGTTTTTTTCCGTGTGAGAATCGTAGGCGCGGAATTGACCGCCCGTAACGCTATAGCGAAACTTACCTTCACGCTGTAGAACAGGCAAAGATGCGTAGGGGATGCGCAAGTGCTGCTCGCTGCCGTCGGCTTCTTTGATGGTCACGTCAAGATCGCCTGCTCCTCCGGTGGAGGCCAAATCGGAGATCTCGAACGCCCCCGGCGCCACTTTGGTCTCATAGACAACGTAACCATTCTGACGGATGGTGACCAGGGCATTGCTGCGGGCAACCCCTCGAATCACAGGCGCATAGTTACGTACGCTGGAAGGCAGCATGTCATCATCCGAGGCCATCTGAAAACCACGAAATGGCACGCTATCGAAGACATCAGCTGGTGCTGAACTGTCGCCTAACGTCAGTTGGCTTCGCAAAGAGACAATATTCCGCTGAAGATAGCTATAGACGTTGTCCCATTTACTTCCACTCTGATTACTATGCTCAAAGGTGGTGTAGTTGCGCAGACGCCAGGGACCGATATTGAGACCGGGACGCAGGTTCAAATACGTGCTTTCGTAAGTTTCTGCACCCTTATATCGGCTCTGATAGCTATTCATGTTGTAATTGAGGAGAAGGGCTGGAATACCTTCATCCCAACGTTCAATAGGCACTTCATCCAGGCTGCGCGTATTCATTGCCGCATGAGGGATACTCAGATTCAGCTTTTGGCGGTTAAACTGGAAGTCGGCAAATGCATCAGGGATGCCCGCAAGATTGGCGCATTCGCTATCACTGACGGCGAGTTCTGGAAATGAGGCCGTATCAACTCCCCATTGGCCGAGTTCTGCCAACGTGACGCAGGGCTCCAGCTTTCCATCCTGGTTCTTTGAAAACATCACATCGCGGGCATCTGCGGTCACCATTTCGTTATTGACGTAGATATCTACCCGGTAGTTTCCTGCTGGCTGTCCATTGACGACTTCAAATACGGAGAGGTCTGTCGTCGGCGCACCTTCTCCTTCGCGAACCTCAAGCAAAGCAGGATTAAAAAACTCATCCGCAAACGATATGGCTGGAGCATTGAATAGCGCAGACATCATCAAGAAGCATGCATATTTCATATTGAAATTGAACTGACCCAAAATTCCATACCCATTAATCAGATGTAATCAGAAGAAATTAATATTTTGAGTGAAACTCTTTGCCACTCGTCCCGTAATCGTTAATTATTTTCCAGCTAATAGTGTTACCGACTGCTCCTGCAGGAATGGTAAATAGCCGTTCTGTTGCTGGTGCCACATAGGTCTGCTCTGGCAAGGTGGGTTTAAACGTCTTTCCGCCCACCGTAATGACGCTGAAGTTCATGTAAAACGGCGTTGGGTTAGTCACCTGAATCTGGTTACCGATTTTTTTCCAGACAAGTTTATCCGCGTTTTCTTCAGGCAAGCCTTTTACAGCTGAAGGACGATAAATAAATTTCAGCCTTTTTTTGATCGCCAACTGCAATGTATTTTCCTGTACCTCGTTTTTTTTAACTGAAGGGATCGTCTTAATGTTTAGCCAGAATAATGACTCACGGTCTTGCGCAAGGTTTGCCCCCGTAAAAACCGCGCGCAAAGTATTGTCCTGGCCGGGCTCAAGACGAAACAATGGTGGGGTAATCATAAACGGGGCCTTAGCTTTGCTATTCTCCCCTTCGTCCACCCATGACTGAATAAGAACGGGAATGCCCTTGTTCGTATTGCTTACAGTAATCGATGCTTCTTTTTCATCACCATGAAAAACCAGGCGGGTCCCGCCGACCGAAACCGCCGCATGACTATTTATTGAAAAAAGCAAACATGACGTCATTAAAGATAAAACAAGTAACGCTTTCATTGATGCTCCGGTAGCGGAGGTGTTACCACCTCCGCTGCATGTCAAAAATTACATATACGAGATGTTTACCTGGGCGACGGCGTTAGCCGCGCCTGCGGTGACAGAAGCCGCAGTACTGATGTAATTAGCGGTAAAGCGGAGTTGTTGGGTCGTAGCGCTTGTCAGCGCAATACCGGAATCGGTAGAGTTAATATCAATGTTGGTACCATCTGCTTTTTTGATATTAATGGAAACGCCCGATGCGCCGCCTGCGGTCAATGCCAGGTCACCCGCCGCATCCGCGGCCCCTGAAAAGGTCACCAGTGCAGCCGTCGGACCACCTGAAGCCGGACAACCCGTTAAGTTGATGGCGAAAGGAACAGGAAGGGTCGTTGTCCCTACCGTCGGGAATTGAGCAGCACCGTAGGTGCCTAGCTGAACGTTAACAGTATTGTCTGAAGTATCTACACTGCAGGCTTCCTGAAGAATGGTTCCGCTGAAGTTAACGGTGGCATCCGCCGCCAATGCCTGAGATACAGACACAGATAACAGACCAAATGCAAACGCAGCTGCTGATAATTTTTTCATACATCATTATCCTTAATATAAGCCACCGAGGTGCTTCGGGGCATATTGCTATAAAGTGTTGCAGAGCCATATCATATGAATGGCCTTGAGCAGCAACATAACGCCCACGTTATTGCCATGCACCTGAAAACGTCTTATTAAGAATTTATAACTGTGCATCATTAGCGCCTGATAAAATCCTTCTTCCAGCCTATAAAAGATGCGCCATGATTTTTACGACTGTGTAAAAGGGCTCGATGTACATTTATCACAATGCGTAATGCCATTACCTCTTCTTTTACCTTGTTTTTTTATTTTCAAAATAGCAAGCGCTCCTTTGAGTTTTGAGTTTTTATTGGTTACAGCCTTAACCGCCATGTTATTATTTCGTTTAAATACGCATTCAAATTTAAAATGTTATTAACAAAAAAAATTTCGCGGGTGTTCATTAATATCTCACGCCCCCTTCACACCAATAATTGAATGGCCAGACATAAAACGCACCATACCCTTATTAATCAACAAGTTAAAAGTTAAACCCTTAAGAATTTAAGTAATAATTAAGAAC
>NZ_JAGRQY010000206.1:0-2819 GCF_018223905.1 Klebsiella sp. 28 | reverse complement strand
CGCCCTCGCCATCGGCGCCGCAGGCTGGAGTCTCGCTTAGCCGCTGGCCTCAGGGTTTATCCAGCAGGCTCATACTGGAGGTGGCGGCGCCATCATTCAGATTGGCGGGCGAATGCCAGTCACGACCCGCCAGCGCACTGTCGCTCTGTCCGCTGCCGACGCCTTGCTGCGTCGACAGCGATGAACCTTCCAGTGCTTCATCCGCCCCTGACCGATCGGGCAGGGAACTGGTATAGCCGCCATTATTCGAGTACGTATCCATGCCGTTGACTTCGTTAGGCACCGTGTCGGTAGTCGTACCGTCATCGTTAATGCAAAACGAGCCGCCAATGCCGTTTGGCTGACAGTCTGCAGCAAAAGCCGGACTGGCCAGCGCGGTCAGTAGCAATAACGGTAAGCCGATTTCCTTCATTCTTATCTCCCAGGGCCGTGTGGTCTGCCAGACATTCTGTACTATAGCGGCGGCAGTAGCGCGGTAAGTAACAAAACTGTGTAATTTTGTAATGACCGGTGGACGGTTTGTCGTTCGGCCAGGAAAGAGCGTGCGCTAAGCGTGGCATAGCGGCTCGGCAGAAAGCGGTAATCAATTGTTAATTCTACGTAAAGGTTAATGAAAATTTAAGGGAACGCCGCTATGTTGGCAGCATCATACTTTCCATAAAGGATATGCCATGCGCGATAAATATTCCGGCCTGCAGATTGGGATTCACTGGCTGGTTTTTTTGCTGGTAGTAGTAGCCTATGCGGCGATGGAGCTGCGCGGGTTTTTCCCCCGCAGTGAACGGCCATTGATTAATATGGTGCATGTTTCCTGCGGGATCACCATTTTCGTGCTGATGGTGGCGCGTCTGCTGGTGCGGCTGAAATCGCCGGCGCCGCCGATCGTACCGAAACCATCGCCGATGATGACCGGTTTCGCCCATCTTGGTCACCTGGCGATCTATTTGCTGTTCATTGCCTTGCCGTTGATCGGCATGGTGATGATGTACTGGCGCGGTAACCCCTGGTATGCCTTTGGTCTGAGCATGCCGTATGCCCCGCAGAGCGATTTTGAGCGGGTGGATACCCTGAAGGCGATCCATGAATGGTTGGCCAATGCCGGGTACTTTGTGATTGGCCTGCATGCTCTCGCCGCGCTGCTCCATCATTACTGGTGGAAGGATAATACTCTGCTGCGAATGATGCCTCGTAAGCGCTAAATCATCCTCTTTCACTTCCTGACCCCGTCCCGCGACGGGGTTTTTTTTGCCTTCACCGCTAATAGAATATAGTATACCCCCCTATATGATACGGAGGCGTAATCGTGCCACATTCACCTGAAGATAAAAAACGGGCGCTCAGCCGCGTAAGACGCATCCGCGGCCAGGTCGAAGCCCTTGAGCGCGCGCTGGAGTCCGGCGAGCCCTGTATGACTATTTTGCAGCAGATCGCCTCGATTCGCGGGGCGGCGAACGGCCTGATGGGCGAAATGGTGGAGATCCACCTGCAGGACGAGCTGGTCAGCGGCGACACCACCCCTGAGCAGCGGGCCGCGAGAATGGCAGAGGTCGGTCATCTGCTACGATCCTATTTAAAATAACATCACGACGAGGAAGAGACAGTTATGAAATCACGCGCAGCAGTGGCCTTCGGCCCCGGTCAGCCGTTAAAAATCGTTGAGATCGACGTCGCGCCGCCGAAAAAAGGCGAAGTTCTGGTGAAAATCACCCACACCGGGGTGTGTCATACCGATGCCTTCACCCTCTCCGGTGACGATCCGGAAGGTGTCTTCCCGGCGGTGCTGGGCCATGAGGGCGGCGGGATTGTCGTGGAAGTAGGCGAGGGCGTCACCAGCCTTAAGCCGGGCGATCACGTCATTCCGCTGTATACCGCCGAATGTGGCGAGTGCAAATTCTGTAAGTCGGGTAAAACCAACCTCTGTCAGGCGGTGCGTGCCACCCAGGGTAAAGGGCTGATGCCGGACGGCACCACTCGTTTCTCGTACAATGGCGAACCGATCTATCACTATATGGGCACCAGCACCTTCAGCGAATATACGGTTTGCGCCGAGATTTCGCTGGCGAAAGTCAATCCGCAGGCGCCTTTGGATAAAGTGTGCCTGCTGGGCTGCGGCGTAACCACCGGTATCGGCGCGGTGCATAACACGGCGAAGGTCAAGGCCGGGGATACCGTCGCGGTCTTTGGTCTGGGCGGCATTGGTCTGGCGGTGATCCAGGGCGCGGTGCAGGCGCAGGCCGGGCGCATTCTGGCGGTTGATACCAACCCGGATAAATTCACTCTCGCTAAAGAGATGGGCGCGACCGATTTTATCAATCCGAACGACTACGATAAGCCGATTCAGGATGTGATCGTTGAGTTGACCGACGGCGGGGTGGATTTCAGCTTCGAGTGCATCGGCAATGTAAATGTGATGCGCGCGGCGCTGGAGTGCTGCCATAAAGGCTGGGGTGAGAGCGTGATCATCGGTGTAGCCGGCGCCGGGCAGGAGATCAAGACCCGTCCGTTCCAGCTGGTGACCGGCCGCGTGTGGCGCGGTTCCGCCTTCGGCGGCGTAAAAGGGCGCAGTCAGCTGCCGGGCATGGTGGAAGACGCCATGGCGGGTAAAATTCGCCTCGATCCGTTTATTACCCATCGCCTGCCGCTGGAGCAGATTAACGAGGCCTTTGATCTGATGCATGAAGGTAAATCGATTCGCACCGTGATCCACTTTGGCGACCAGTAATCCCCGACGCTGAAGGCGAATCGTCACCCATAAAAAAAGGGCCCGGATGGGCCCTTTTGTGTATGTCGATCAGTGATGGTCTGGGAGCGCGTAGGCG
>NZ_JAGRQY010000205.1:0-1614 GCF_018223905.1 Klebsiella sp. 28 | reverse complement strand
GAAACGCTGGCGCTGGATGATGCACTGGACGTTCTGGACGCCATGCTGGCCGTTATCATCCGTGACGCCAGAAAGATTGGGCAGAAAAAACGGCTCCGCTCGCTGAAGGATCTGGATAAATCTGCATTGGCGCTCGCCAGCGCATGTTCGTACTTGCTGAAAGAAGAAACACCGGACGAATCGATTCGTGCTGAGGTGTTCAGCTACATCCCTAGGCAAAAGCTGGCTGAAATCATCACGCTTGTCCGTGAAATTGCCCGGCCCTCAGACGATAATTTTCATGACGAAATGGTGGAGCAGTACGGGCGCGTTCGTCGTTTCCTGCCCCATCTGCTGAATACCGTTAAATTTTCATCCGCACCTGCCGGGGTTACCACTCTGAATGCCTGTGACTACCTCAGCCGGGAGTTCAGCTCACGGCGGCAGTTTTTTGACGACGCACCAACGGAAATTATCAGTCGGTCATGGAAACGGCTGGTGATTAACAAGGAAAAACATATCACCCGCAGGGGATACACGCTCTGCTTTCTCAGTAAACTGCAGGATAGTCTGAGGCGGAGGGATGTCTACGTTACCGGCAGTAACCGGTGGGGAGATCCTCGTGCAAGATTACTACAGGGTGCTGACTGGCAGGCAAACCGGATTAAGGTTTATCGTTCTTTGGGGCACCCGACAGACCCGCAGGAAGCAATAAAATCTCTGGGTCATCAGCTTGATAGTCGTTACAGACAGGTTGCTGCACGTCTTTGCGAAAATGAGGCTGTCGAACTCGATGTTTCTGGCCCGAAGCCCCGGTTGACAATTTCTCCCCTCGCCAGTCTTGATGAGCCGGACAGTCTGAAACGACTGAGCAAAATGATCAGTGATCTACTCCCTCCGGTGGATTTAACGGAGTTGCTGCTCGAAATTAACGCCCATACCGGATTTGCTGATGAGTTTTTCCATGCTAGTGAAGCCAGTGCCAGAGTTGATGATCTGCCCGTCAGCATCAGCGCCGTGCTGATGGCTGAAGCCTGCAATATCGGTCTGGAACCACTGATCAGATCAAATGTTCCTGCACTGACCCGACACCGGCTGAACTGGACAAAAGCGAACTATCTGCGGGCTGAAACTATCACCAGCGCTAATGCCAGACTGGTTGATTTTCAGGCAACGCTGCCACTGGCACAGATATGGGGTGGAGGAGAAGTGGCATCTGCAGATGGAATGCGCTTTGTTACGCCAGTCAGAACAATCAATGCCGGACCGAACCGCAAATACTTTGGTAATAACAGAGGGATCACCTGGTACAACTTTGTGTCCGATCAGTATTCCGGCTTTCATGGCATCGTTATACCGGGGACGCTGAGGGACTCTATCTTTGTGCTGGAAGGTCTTCTGGAACAGGAGACCGGGCTGAATCCAACCGAAATTATGACCGATACAGCAGGTGCCAGCGAACTTGTCTTTGGCCTTTTCTGGCTGCTGGGATACCAGTTTTCTCCACGCCTGGCTGATGCCGGTGCTTCGGTTTTCTGGCGAATGGACCATGATGCCGACTATGGCGTGCTGAATGATATTGCCAGAGGGCAATCAGATCCCCGAAAAATAGGGCACTGTTGCAAATAGTCGGTG
>NZ_JAGRQY010000204.1:0-31297 GCF_018223905.1 Klebsiella sp. 28 | reverse complement strand
GGGGAAAGAACCCCGCCGCGAAGTGGCGGTCATTAAAGACGGCGTGGATGCGGGCGGCAGCTACGTGTTCGTCCAGCGCTGGGAGCATAATCTCAAACAGCTGAACCGCATGAGCGTGCCGGATCAGGAGATGATGATCGGCCGTACTAAAGACGCTAACGAAGAGATCGATGGCGATGAACGTCCGGTCACGTCGCACCTGAGCCGCGTGGACTTAAAAGAAGATGGCAAAGGGTTGAAAATCGTCCGTCAGAGCCTGCCGTACGGCACCGCCAGCGGCACCCATGGCCTCTATTTCTGCGCCTACTGCGCGCGCCTGTATAACATCGAGCAGCAGCTGCTGAGCATGTTTGGCGATACCGACGGTAAACGCGACGCGATGCTGCGCTTCACCAAACCGGTGACCGGCGGGTATTACTTCGCGCCGTCGCTGGAGCGTATCCAGGCGCTGTAATTTTTCCCCTCACCCTAACCCTCTCCCCAAAGGGGAGAGGGAACTGTTCGGTGCGGTTATGGAATCTGCGTGCGGATTCTTTTATTCCCTCTCCCTCAGTCAGAGGGGAGGGGTGAGGGCATCGGCGACTCAGGCGCTTCAAGTATCCCCTCCATCACCGCATCACCATGCTCTTCAAACTCATTATTCCAGAAGCGTAAAACACGCCATCCCTCGCTCTGTAGCCAGCGGGTGCGGCGTCATCGTGTTGGCCGCCGTCCAGTCCAATCGCCAGCCGTATTGCGCAGCAGGCGAAATCGAGAATATAGGGGCCAACGGGGTGCTGACGGCGAAACGTGTCGCTAGCAAAACGGCGGTTGCGCAGTCAGTACCCTGGTCGACGTTCTGCGGGCGTTAAGCTACGTCTGAGCTGACGAGCAAATATCTGTGTGTTTTTCATATAAACACAGTGCACGCCTGGCTGCCGTTTGTCACAATGACCCGTCTAATCTGCGAGCCGCTTTCAGCTAAGCTTTGCCAGTTGCTTATTCCCTTTTCGACTTCCAAATCGCCAAACGGTATATAAAACCGTTACTCCTTTCGTACCCGTTATAAATATGATGATCATCAGAAAATGTTCAACGTTGATAAGGGTGCGCAATGGCCGTTAAATCACTGAAAAAAGGATATCTGGCGCTGGCGGCTTCCATGCTGCTGGTGGCGCAGGCGCAGGCGACGGAGCTGCTGAACAGCTCCTATGATGTCTCCCGCGAGCTGTTTGCCGCCCTTAACCCGCCTTTTGAGCAGCAGTGGGCGAAAGACAATGGCGGGGACAAGCTGACCATCAAGCAGTCGCATGCCGGTTCATCCAAGCAGGCGCTGGCTATTTTGCAGGGCCTGAAGGCGGACGTGGTCACCTACAACCAGGTGACGGACGTGCAGATCCTGCATGACAAAGGCAACCTGATCCCGGCCGACTGGCAAAGCCGTCTGCCGAACAACAGCTCACCGTTCTATTCGACGATGGGTTTCCTGGTGCGTAAAGGCAATCCGAAAAACATTCATGACTGGAACGACCTGGTTCGCTCTGACGTTAAGCTGATCTTCCCGAATCCGAAAACCTCGGGTAACGCCCGATACACCTACCTGGCGGCATGGGGCGCGGCGGATAAAGCTGATGGCGGCGATAAAGCTAAAACCGAACAGTTTATGACTCAGTTTCTCAAGAACGTCGAAGTCTTTGACACCGGCGGGCGCGGAGCGACCACCACCTTCGCCGAGCGCGGCCTCGGCGATGTGCTGATTAGCTTCGAATCGGAAGTGAATAATATTCGCAAGCAGTATGAGGCGCAGGGATTTGAAGTGGTTATCCCGAAAACCAACATTCTGGCGGAGTTCCCGGTAGCCTGGGTCGATAAAAACGTCAAAGCCAATGGCACGGAAAAGGCGGCGAAAGCCTACCTGAACTGGCTCTATACGCCACAGGCGCAAACTATCATTACCGACTACTACTATCGGGTAAACAACCCGAAAGTGATGGATGCTCTGAAGGATAAATTCCCGCAGACCGAGCTGTTCCGCGTGGAAGATAAGTTTGGCTCCTGGCCTGAGGTGATGAAAACCCACTTCGCCAGCGGCGGCGAACTGGACAAACTGCTGGCGGCGGGGCGTAAGTAATGTTTGCTGTGTCGTCCAAGCGCGTGCTGCCGGGTTTTACCCTGAGCCTTGGCACCAGCCTGCTGTTTGTCTGTCTGATTTTGTTATTACCGCTCAGCGCGCTGGTGATGCAGCTGGCGCAGATGAGTTGGGCGCAGTACTGGGATGTGATCACCAACCCGCAGGTGGTGGCTGCCTATAAGGTGACGCTGCTGTCGGCGTTTGTGGCCTCGATTTTTAACGGCGTCTTTGGTCTGCTGATGGCCTGGATCCTGACCCGCTATCGTTTTCCGGGCCGCACGCTGCTGGATGCCTTAATGGACCTGCCGTTTGCGCTGCCGACGGCGGTAGCCGGTCTGACCCTGGCCTCGCTGTTTTCGGTGAACGGTATTTACGGGGAATGGCTGGCGAAGTTCGATATTAAAGTCACCTATACCTGGCTCGGCATCGCCGTGGCGATGGCCTTCACCAGCATCCCGTTTGTGGTACGCACCGTGCAGCCGGTGCTGGAAGAGTTGGGGCCCGAGTATGAGGAAGCGGCGGAAACGCTGGGCGCCACGCGCTGGCAGAGTTTCCGCAAGGTGGTGCTGCCGGAGCTGTCGCCGGCGCTGCTGGCGGGCATTGCTCTGTCGTTTACCCGCAGCCTCGGCGAATTCGGCGCGGTGATTTTTATCGCCGGCAACATCGCGTGGAAGACGGAAGTGACGTCGCTGATGATCTTTATTCGTCTGCAGGAGTTTGACTATCCGGCGGCGAGCGCCATCGCCTCGGTGATCCTGGCCGCCTCACTGCTGCTGCTGTTTTCCATCAATACCCTGCAGAGTCGCTTTGGTCGACGCGTGGTAGGTCACTAATGGCGGAAGTTACTCAATTGAAACGCTACGACGCGCCCCGTATCAACTGGGGAAAATGGTTTCTGATTGGCGTCGGGATGCTGGTCTCCGCCTTCATCCTTGTGGTGCCGATGCTCTACATCTTTATCCAGGCCTTCAGCAAAGGATTGATGCCGGTGCTGGAAAACCTGGCGAACCCGGACATGCTGCATGCCATCTGGCTGACGGTGATGATTGCGTTGATTACCGTACCGGTGAACCTGGTGTTCGGTACCTTGCTGGCCTGGCTGGTGACACGTTTTACCTTTCCGGGGCGCCAGCTGCTGCTGACGTTGCTGGATATCCCGTTCGCCGTCTCGCCGGTGGTGGCCGGTCTGGTGTATCTGCTGTTTTACGGCTCTAACGGTCCGCTGGGCGGCTGGCTTGACGCGCATAATCTGCAAATCATGTTCGCCTGGCCGGGCATGGTGCTGGCGACCATCTTTGTTACCTGTCCGTTTGTGGTGCGTGAGCTGGTGCCGGTGATGATGAGTCAGGGCAGTCATGAAGATGAGGCCGCGGTGCTGCTGGGCGCGTCCGGTTGGCAGATGTTCCGCCGGGTGACGTTGCCCAATATTCGCTGGGCGCTGCTGTACGGCGTGGTGCTGACCAACGCCCGCGCCATCGGCGAATTTGGCGCGGTGTCGGTGGTTTCCGGCTCGATCCGCGGCGAAACGCTGTCGCTGCCGCTGCAAATTGAACTACTGGAGCAGGATTACAACACCGTCGGCTCGTTTACCGCCGCTGCCATGCTGACGTTAATGGCTATTCTGACCCTGTTTTTAAAGAGTATGTTGCAATGGCGTCTGGCCAATCAGAAAGAACGCGCGCAACAGGAGGGAAATCATGAGCATTGAGATTGCCAATATTAAGAAATCGTTTGGTCGCACCCAGGTGCTGAATGATATCTCGTTGGATATCCCTTCCGGACAAATGGTTGCGCTGCTGGGGCCCTCGGGCTCCGGAAAAACCACCCTGCTGCGAATTATCGCCGGTCTGGAGCATCAGACCAGCGGTCATATCCGCTTCCACGGTACCGACGTCAGCCGGATGCACGCTCGCGACCGTAAAGTGGGCTTCGTTTTCCAGCACTATGCGCTGTTCCGCCATATGACGGTGTTCGATAACATCGCCTTTGGCCTGACCGTGCTGCCGCGCCGCGAACGCCCCAATGCGGCGGCGATTAAAGCCAAGGTGACCAAACTGCTGGAGATGGTGCAGCTGGCCCATCTGGCGGATCGCTATCCGGCGCAGCTGTCCGGAGGCCAGAAGCAGCGCGTGGCGCTGGCGCGCGCCCTGGCGGTGGAGCCGCAAATTTTGCTGCTGGATGAACCTTTCGGTGCGCTGGATGCGCAGGTGCGTAAAGAGCTGCGCCGCTGGCTGCGTCAGCTGCATGAAGAGCTGAAATTCACCAGCGTGTTCGTCACCCACGATCAGGAAGAGGCGATGGAAGTTGCCGACCGGGTGGTGGTCATGAGCCAGGGCAACATCGAACAGGCCGATGCCCCGGAGCGCGTATGGCGTGAGCCGTCTACCCGTTTCGTGCTGGAGTTTATGGGGGAAGTGAACCGCCTGCAGGGGGTCATCCGCGGTGGACAGTTCCACGTCGGCGCCCACCGCTGGCCGTTAGGCTATACCCCGGCATACCAGGGGCCAGTGGACCTGTTCCTGCGCCCATGGGAAGTGGACATCAGCCGGCGGACCAGCCTGGATTCGCCGCTGCCGGTGCAGGTCCTGGAGGCCAGTCCGAAAGGGCACTACACCCAATTAGTCGTTCAGCCTCTGGGGTGGTATGACGAACCGCTGAGCGTGGTGTTAACGGGCGATGAGGCGCCGTCCCGCGGCGAACGGCTGTTCGTCGGGCTGCAAAACGCGCGGTTGTACAACGGTACCGAGCGTATCGAGCCGCGCGGCGAGCTTGCTCTGGCGGAGTCGGCCTGATAGCTTAAATCAATGTGCTTTTGCCGGGTGAGGCTCTGCTTACCC
Organism: Klebsiella sp. 28; assembly: GCF_018223905.1. Taxonomy (NCBI): domain Bacteria; kingdom Pseudomonadati; phylum Pseudomonadota; class Gammaproteobacteria; order Enterobacterales; family Enterobacteriaceae; genus Klebsiella; species Klebsiella sp. 28. The sequence continues at coordinate 26,350 of NZ_JAGRQY010000204.1, read as the reverse complement.
GGTCTGGAATTATCACGCGTCTGCCAGGCCGGGTAAGCGAAGCGCCGCCCGGCTTTTTTATTGAGTAAAAATCGTGAATACACTCGAACAAACCATCGGCAATACCCCACTGGTCAAACTTCAGCGTCTGGGACCGGACAACGGCAGCGAAGTGTGGGTCAAACTCGAAGGCAATAATCCGGCCGGCTCGGTGAAAGATCGCGCCGCGCTGTCGATGATCGTCGAAGCGGAAAAGCGCGGCGAAATTCAGCCCGGCGACGTGCTGATCGAAGCGACCAGCGGCAACACCGGTATTGCGCTGGCGATGATCGCCGCGCTGAAAGGCTACCGGATGAAGCTGCTGATGCCCGACAACATGAGCCAGGAGCGTCGGGCCGCGATGCGCGCTTACGGCGCCGAGCTTATCCTGGTCAGCAAAGAGCAAGGGATGGAGGGTGCCCGCGACCTGGCTCTGGAGATGGCCCAGCGCGGAGAAGGCAAACTGCTCGATCAGTTTAACAACCCGGATAACCCCTACGCCCACTACACCACCACCGGGCCGGAAATCTGGCAGCAGACCGCGGGGCGTATCACCCACTTTGTCTCCAGTATGGGGACCACCGGCACCATTACCGGCGTGTCACGTTTTCTGCGTGAACAGAGTAAACCGGTGACCATTGTTGGCCTGCAGCCGGAGGAGGGGAGCAGTATTCCCGGGATCCGCCGCTGGCCGGCAGAGTATATGCCGGGGATCTTTAACGCTTCGCTGGTGGATACGGTGCTGGATATTCATCAGCAGGATGCCGAGAACACCATGCGTCAGCTGGCGGTGCGGGAAGGCATTTTCTGCGGCGTCAGTTCGGGCGGCGCGGTAGCGGGCGCGTTACGCATAGCCCGCGAAAATCCTGGCGCGGTGGTGGTGGCGATTGTCTGCGATCGCGGCGATCGTTACCTTTCCACCGGCGTGTTCGGCGAAGAACACTTTAGCCAGGGGGCGGGCATTTAATCATCAAGCAGGTCGGTGCCGTAGGAGTTATCGACGGTGCACAGCCAGCGTTCGCCCTGCTTCTGAAAGACATAGGTGGCGCGTCGCGTAACCTGGGATATCCCGTCCGCCGTCGGGATATCCAGCCGGGTCTCCATAATCACCAGCGCATTGCCGCCGCCTTCAATAACCTCCATTTTCCCCTGAGTCACCACCAGTCGGTGCTGGAAATAGTCGGCAATGGCGATAAAGGCTTTGCGGATATTCTCTTTCCCTCTGACCACCATGCCCGGTTTGACGACCAGCGCGGCGTCTTCTGCGTAATAACTCATCAGGGTATCGTAATCTTCCTGCGAGATAGCGCGATCGCAGGCTTCAATGACCGCTTTCAGTGCCGGGTCAGCGTGATGCATCTCTGGTGCTCCTTGTTGTGAGCGATTTGTCCGCCTCGGCGATCAGGGCATGCAGGTAAGACTAGCCTGCTGTCGTTTATTTTTCATTAATTTGTCGGCAGCTGCCATCACTCCCCGATACGTTCGGTGGACTGCCTGCGTCAGGGGGCGTCTAAGGCCTGCGCAATATCGGCCGCCAGGCGGGAAATCTCAGCGTCACTCAGACGGCCCAGCGACAGGCGTAGCCCGTGGGAGGGCGTCCGGATGCCAAACACCTCTCCCTCCCGGACCAGCCAGCCGGCGCGGGCCAGGCGTAAGGCGTAGGGCTGGCTCGCCGCTGGCAGCGGCAGCCAGAAATTGAGGCCATCCCCTGGCGTAGCATGGCTGAAGCCGTGCCGGGCCAGCGCCGCCGCCAGTTTCTCATTTTGCTGGCGATAGTGACGACGAGTCTCCGTCATCGAGGCGATAAACGCCTCGTCGGTCAGGCAGGCCAGCGTCAGGTCCTGCAGCAGATGGCTGACCCACTGGCTGCCGGCGTTAAGCCGCAGGCGCAGCGCCGCTGAAGTAGCGGCATCGCTGGCGATAAAGGCCAGCCGCAGGTCTGGTCCGAGGGTTTTTGACATCGAGCGCACCAGCGCCCAGCGTTGGGTGCTTGCAGGAAGAGGGGAGTGCCATGGCGTGGCCGACAGCAGGGCAAAATGGTCATCAACAATCGCCAGTACCTGCGGATAGCGGGCTAGCACCTCCCGCAGGGCATGCGCCCGGGTTTCCGTCAGGCTACAGCCGGTAGGATTATGCGCGCGTGGGGTTAAGATCACCGCCCGTGCGCCGTTGCGTAACGCCTCCTCCAGGCCGTCAGGATCCATCCCTTCGGCATCCACCGCCACCGGGCAGGGGGTAAAACCGGCGTAACGCACCATATTGATGCTGCTGAGAAAACAGGGATCTTCCACCACAACGCCGTCGCCGGGGAGCAGCAGAGCGCACAGCAGGCGCTCCAGGGCGTCTATCGCCCCGCTGGCGAGATTCACCGCAAAGGGAACGGCTATCTCTCTGGCAAACCACGCCTCGGCCCATTGGCCAAGCCGCGGCTCAATGGGCGCATCGCCATACAGGCGGGGCGTGCGGGCAATCTGGCCCAGATAGCGGGGTAAATCAGGCAGTCTGGCCGGATCCGGATTGCCGCTGGAGATATCGTTCAGCGGGGTCGTTGGGTCACCTCCCTCCAGCGCCGGCAGTGTGTCCCGCGCTTTAATGGCTGTACCGTTGCGTCCCTGACTGACGGCCAGCCCGGAGGTCACCAGCCGTTTATAGGCGGCGGCGACAGTGTTGCGATTCACTGCAAGCTGGCTGGCGAGTTCACGTACCGGCGGCAGAACCTCTCCGGGCTGCAACCCGCCGCTCTGCACCAGATGGCGGATGTTATCGAAGATTTCGCTGGCGGTTTTTCCGGCTAACATTATTGACCTATGACAAAATGGAATTTAGCATAGGACGAATCATAATCAGTGCGTGACCCGCTGTCCAGCGGGGGGAGAAAAGATGGGCCAGCAGGATGATATACAATCAGTGCTCTTTCACGACAAAAGCCGGGCGTCGGAAGTGGATATCGTCGCCGTGCAGTCGCAGGTAGTCTATGGCAGCGTCGGCAACAGCATCGCGGTTCCGGCGATTAAACAGCATGGTCTGCGCGTGCTGGCGGTGCCGACGGTGCTGTTCAGTAATACGCCCCATTATGAGACGTTCTATGGCGGCATTATTCCGGAAGAGTGGTTTGTCGGGTATCTGCAGGCGCTGGAGGAGCGCGACGCGCTGCGCGAACTGCGTGCGGTCACCACCGGCTATATGGGCAGCGCTGTGCAAATCGAACGCCTGGCGCAGTGGCTGACGCGCGTACGGGCCCGCCATCCCGGGTTATGCATTCTGGTGGATCCGGTCATCGGCGATGTCGACAGCGGCATCTATGTCAAGGCTGAGATCCCGGACGCCTATCGTCAGCACCTGCTGCCGCTGGCGCAAGGGATCACCCCCAATCTGTTCGAACTGGAGACGCTGAGCGGCCAGCGCTGTCGCGATCGGCAGGAGGCGGTCGCCGCGGCGCGAAGCCTGCTGTCGGACACCCTCAAATGGGTGGTGATCACCAGCGCGCCGGGAGAGGCCGATTCGACGATCAATGTGCTGGTGGTGACGGCCGATGCAGTGGAAGTGGTGGTTCACCCGCGGGTGGAGACAGACTTAAAAGGAACCGGCGATCTGTTCTGCGCGGAGCTGGTGAGCGGGTTGCTTTCCGGCCTGGCGCTGGGGGCAGCGACGCAGGCTGCTGCCCAGCGCGTGCTGGAGGTGATGAACTGGACTGCCGCCCAGGGTTGTGACGAATTGATCCTACCGCCGCTGGAGCAAAGCAGATGAAAAGCTATCGGTTAGTGATCCGCCAGCAGGGACGCATTGTTGGTCATTTTGATACGACAGGTGAGGCGGCGCTGGAGGATGCCTGCGTGGCGCGGTCGCTGTTCGGCCTGGCCGGTGGATATCAGTGCGAACTGCTGGTCGCTGACAGCGAGCGGCGAATTCTGGAGAGCACCCCGGAGGGATTGCGCGTCTTGTCCCGCGAGAAGTGCTATCGACCGGTAACCTGCGCGGTATAAAAAAATGGCGCCTTTCGGCGCCATTTTTATGCAGCAAGCATTACTTCTTGATGCGGATTACCGGGGTTTCACCCACGGTCACGCTACCGGACAGTTTGATCAGCTCTTTGATCTCGTCCATGTTGGAGATAACCACCGGCGTCAGAGTCGACTTGGCTTTCTCTTCCAGCAGCGGCAGATCAAATTCGATAACCGGATCGCCGACTTTCACGCGCTGACCTTCTTCAGCGATACGCTTGAAGCCTTCGCCTTTCAGTTCAACGGTATCAATACCGAAGTGAACGAACAGCTCGATGCCGCTATCAGATTCAATAGAGAACGCGTGGTTGGTTTCGAAAATTTTACCAATGGTACCGTCTACCGGCGCGACCATTTTGTTGCCAGTCGGTTTGATGGCAATCCCATCGCCCACAATTTTTTCCGCAAAAACCACATCCGGCACGTCTTCAATGTTGACGATCTCACCGGAGAGGGGAGCAACAATCTCAATAGTTCCGGTGTCTTTCTTGTCATCAGAAACCAGAGATTTCAATTTATCAAACAAACCCATGATCTTCTCCTAAGCAGTAATTTGGGCCGCGCATCTCGTGGATTAGCAGATTGTTTTTTCTTCAATGAACTTGTTAACCAGCGTCATTAACTCGTCCGTTGTCGGTTGAGCAAGAGCCTGCTCTGCTAATACTTTCGCATCTTCGAAGTTCGTATTACGAATAATCTTCTTGATGCGCGGGATGGAAATGGCGCTCATAGAGAATTCGTCCAGCCCCATACCCAGCAACAGAAGTGTAGCACGTTCATCGCCCGCAAGCTCACCGCACATGCCAGTCCATTTACCTTCAGCGTGAGAAGCATCAATAACTTGCTTAATCAGATTCAGTACAGACGGTGACATCGGCTGGTAAAGATGTGAAATCATATCATTACCACGGTCAACTGCCAGAGTATATTGCGTTAAATCATTGGTGCCGATACTAAAGAAATCAACTTCTTTGGCCAGATGACGAGCAATGGTCGCCGCAGCCGGTGTTTCCACCATCACGCCGATCTCAATGGATTCGTCAAATGCTTTACCTTCGTCACGCAGTTCCTGTTTGTAGATTTCGATCTCTTTCTTCAGCGCACGCACTTCTTCAACAGAGATGATCATCGGGAACATAATGCGCAGCTTACCGAAAGCGGAGGCACGCAGGATGGCGCGAACCTGGTCGCGCAGGATCTCTTTACGATCCATCGCAATACGCACGGCACGCCAGCCGAGGAACGGGTTCTCTTCTTTCGGGAAGTTCATGTACGGCAGCTCTTTGTCGCCGCCGATATCCATGGTACGGACGATAACGGCCTGAGAGCCACAGGCCTCAGCCACCGCTTTATAAGCCGCAAACTGTTCTTCTTCAGTTGGCAGCGCGTCACGGTCCATGAACAGGAATTCGGTACGATACAGGCCTACGCCTTCGGCGCCGTTGCGCTCAGCACCTTCGACATCGCGAACGGTACCAATGTTGGCGCAGACTTCAACCTGATGGCCGTCGAGGGTAATCGCCGGCAGATCTTTCAGTTTCGCCAGTTCGGCTTTTTCTTCCGCAACCTGAGCCTGCAGGCTACGCAGCGCTTCAATTTGCTCGTTAGACGGGTTGATCAGAACCTGGTTGTTCACCGCGTCGAGAATCAGATAGTCGCCGTTTTTCACCTGCGCCGTGATGCTGCCGGTGCCCACGATGGCCGGCAATTCCAGGGAACGCGCCATGATAGAGGTGTGGGAGGTACGACCGCCCGCATCGGTGATGAAACCCAGCACTTTTTTCAGATTCAGCTGTGCGGTTTCAGACGGGGTCAGATCGGCGGCGACGAGGATGACTTCATCCTGAATCGCACTCAGATCGATGATTGCCAGACCAAGGATGTTGCGCAGCAGGCGCTTACCGATATCACGTACGTCAGCCGCACGTTCTTTCAGGTATTCATCATCCAGCTCTTCCAGGGCAGTGGCCTGACCGTCGATAACTTCATTGGCTGCCGCGTCGGCAGTCATGTGCTTATCTTTAATCAGGGCTATGATTTCCTGCTCAAGCTCCTCATCTTCCAGCAGCATAATATGCCCTTCGAAGATGGCTTCTTTTTCTTCACCGAAAGTTTCACCAGCTTTGGTTTTGATGACCTCCAGCTGGGCGGAGGCCTTGGCGCGGCCGCTCAGGAAACGTTCGACTTCCTGATCAACCTTATCGGCAGAAATTTTCTTCCGGTCGATGACAATTTCATCTTCCTTCAGCAGCAATGCTTTGCCGAAGGCGATACCCGGGGATGCTAAAATGCCTGAAATCATAACCCTACCTTACTTGTGACTGATATGAAAAAGAACCCGTGAACTTACTCGAGTTCAGCCATCAGTTTAACCAGATGCTCAACAGCTTTCTGCTCATCTTCGCCTTCAGCGGAGAGGGTCACTACGGTGCCCTGGGTCAGGCCCAGAGTCTGCAGTTTGAACAGGCTTTTGGCGCTGGCGCTTTTGCCGTTGGAGGTTACAGTGATCTCAGAAGTGAAGCCTTTAGCTTCTTTAACAAACTGAGCAGCAGGGCGGGTGTGCAGACCGTTCGGAGCGGTAATGGTAACTTCTTGCTGGAACATTATATTTCCCCAACTTATAGGTTTAGTGTTGTGGACCTAAAGTCTAGTCTAACGACTCGACTTTAGCCTGTATTGTTAGCGCCGGCGTTACGTTTCCGGCCTTGGCGTCGGCAGCGCCTGGCGCTGCGAAGACCTGCGGGCCATTGACGTCTAGCACGTCATTAAACATTATGCCGCGAAAGGAAGACTTGAACCAAATCATAAAATCGATTCAGCTGGCGGAAATCCTCTTCTGAATAATTTCGCGCATCAAAATAAATGTGCTGGTTAAATACCAGACCCTACGAGGTGAATCAATGCCAGGAGGGGTAAAACTTTGACGTGTGCCACAAAAAAGCACCCGAAAAGGTGCTTTTTTACACATTATTTACAAGCTGGCACTACTGTTGCAGCTCTTTCTCAGTGAAGAGATCGGCGAACAGCGCGGTGCTTAAATAACGCTCACCTGAGGAAGGCAGGATAACCACAATATTCTTATTGGTAAAGGCCTCATCTTCCTGCAGCTTCAGCGCGGCGGCAACGGCGGCCCCGGAAGAGATACCCGCCAGGATGCCTTCTTCTTCCATCAGGCGGCGCGCCGTGGAGATAGCTTCCTCGTTGGTAATGCCGATCACTTTGTCGACCAGCTTCAGATCCAGGTTGCCAGGAATGAAGCCGGCGCCGATACCCTGAATTTTGTGCGGACCCGGCTTGAGCTCTTCCCCCGCCAGCGCCTGGGCGATCACCGGGGAATCGGTCGGTTCAACGGCGACGGTGATCAGATCTTTTTTACCTTTGGTGTTTTTGATATAGCGGCTGACGCCGGTCAGCGTTCCGCCGGTACCTACGCCGGAGATAAATACATCCACCTGACCATCGGTATCTTCCCAGATTTCCGGGCCGGTAGTCTTCTCGTGGATTTCCGGGTTAGCCGGGTTGCTGAACTGCTGCAGCAGCAGGAATTGTTCCGGGTTGCTGGCGACAATCTCTTCCGCTTTCTGGATAGCGCCTTTCATGCCTTTGGCGCCTTCGGTCAGCACCAGGTTGGCGCCCAGGGCTTTCAGCAGCTTACGACGCTCGATGCTCATGGTTTCCGGCATGGTTAGCGTCAGTTTGTAGCCGCGGGCCGCCGCCACGTAGGCGAGGGCGATACCGGTGTTGCCGCTGGTCGGCTCGACCAGTTCCACGCCAGGTTTCAGAACGCCGCGCTTTTCAGCATCCCAGATCATATTGGCGCCGATACGGCATTTTACGCTAAAGCTCGGGTTACGAGATTCTACCTTTGCCAGGATACGGCCATTACCGATGCGGTTCAGTCGTACCAGCGGCGTATGACCGATAGTCAGGGAGTTGTCTTCAAAAATCTTACTCATGGCCCGTCCTTAACTGTATGAAATTTGGGGGTACGGCATCAGCATACCCGCTTAAAGAATATGCGGAAGTAAGGATTTAGCATATCTATATGCGGAAGGGAAATAATGATAAGCAAGAAGGAATAAGCGCGATATAAGGGAGCGGCCTTTGCCGCCCCCAAGTGAAGGTGTTACCGCTATTTCCAGCTGGCGTGTCTATCGCGATAGCAATCGACCCACATGGCGGTGGCGCCGCAGATAGCCACCGGAAGGATCACCAGGTTTAACACCGGGATCATTGTGAACAGGCTGGTGAGCGCCCCAAACTGCATATTCATCACTTTGCGACTGCGCAGCGCTTCGCGCATGGTTTTGAAGGGAACCTTGTGATTATCAAAGGGATAATCACAGTATTGAATCGCCAGCATCCATGCGCTGAACAGGAACCAGAGTACCGGGGCTACCGTCTGACCAACGCCGGGAATAAAGTAGAGCAGCAACAGCACGATGGCGCGCGGCAGATACCAGGCCAGCTTCTGCCACTCACGCTTCATAATCCGCGGAATATCTTTCATGATGCCAAAGACGCCGACGTCCGGCGGGGTAGCGCCGGTCAGGCGCGCTTCCAGCTGTTCCGCCAGCAGGCCGCTGAACGGCGCGGCTATCCAGTTGGCGATCGTCGAAAAGAAGTAGCCAAACACCAGCAGGATTGAGAGCACTACCACCGGCCACAGCAGGTAGTTTAGCCACTGCAGCCAGTCCGGCACATGGCTCATCAGCGAGGGGATCCAGCTGCCGAGACGGGTAAACAGCCACCAGAAGGCAGCGCCCATCAGCAGTACGTTAACCAGTAAAGGCAGGAAGACATAACGCCGTATGCCCGGCAGCCCGATGAGTTTCCAGCCCTGCGAAAAATAATAAACGCCGCTGCGCGGGGTCGGTGCGGATGATGAAACCATAGCCAGGCATTGCTCCTTTTTTAACATCCGGTGTGAATGCTCGCTTATTTTATCGGGTCGTCAGACAATAACCAGTTAGGAAATGTTCGAAAAAACAGCAAAAAGCACGATTTAGTTCATCTTTATGTGGTGAAAGCGGCCGACGCACTTGCACTTGAGGTAATCGGCAAATACTCTTAGTGAGTAAATGTTTGCCGTGGTGGCAAGGTGTTAGAACAACAGAGAATATAATGATGCAGGATTTGCGTCTGATATTAATCATTGTTGGCGCGATCGCCATAATCGCTTTACTGGTACATGGTTTCTGGACCAGCCGTAAAGAACGTTCTTCGATGTTTCGCGATCGCCCACTGAAACGTATGAAGTCGCGCGACGATGAGTCGGAAAACGACGACTTTGATGATAATGTTGAAGGCGTAGGAGAAGTCCGCGTTCATCCGGTGACTCACGCCCCGCACGGCGCGCATGGGGAGCATGAAGCCCCTCGTCAGGCGCCGCAGCACCAGTACCAGCCGCCTTACGAGCGCCAGATGCAGCAGCCTGCGCGTCCTGAAGAACCGGTTCGCCAGCCGCCGCAGCCGCCGCGCCAGGCCCCGGTTCCACCGCAGCAACAGCCTGCGCCGCATGCGGCTCCGCAGACTGGCTGGCAACAGCCGCAACCTGCGCAGCCGCCCGTACAACCGCAACACCAGCCGCAGCCTGTTGTGCAGCAGCCTGTCGCGCCGCAACCGGTGACGCCGACCGTCGCTCAGCCGCAGCCAGCCGCCCCTCAGCAGCCTGCGCCACAGCCTGTTGCCGCGTCGCAGCCCGCCGTCGCGGAACCGCAGCCGGTAGAGCCGCAGCAGCCCGCCGCGCCGCAGCCGAAAGAGCGCAAAGAGACGGTCATTGTGATGAACGTCGCCGCGCATCATGGCGCCCAGCTTAACGGTGAAGTGCTGATCAACAGTATCCAGCAGGCCGGCTTTAAGTTTGGTGAAATGAATATTTTCCACCGCCACCTAAGTCCGGACGGCAGCGGTCCGGTGTTGTTCAGTCTGGCCAACATGGTGAAACCGGGAACCTTCAATCCGGACAGCATGGCGGATATGATGACCCCTGGGGTGACTATCTTTATGCAGGTCCCTTCCTACGGCGATGAACTGCAGAACTTCAAGCTGATGCTGCAGTCTGCGCAGTATATCGCTGACGAAGTGGGCGGCGTGGTGCTTGACGATCAGCGTCGCATGATGACGCCGCAAAAACTGCGTGAATACCAGGATCGTATTCGCGAAGTGAAAGACGCGAACGCCTGACGTTCCGCGTTAACTCAATCCTTTCTCAACCCCCGCCTGTCGGGGGTTTTTTATCATTGATGGTGTGATATGGAACCAATCGAACAACAACTGACTGAACTGCGAACCACGCTTCGCCATCATGAATATCTGTACCACGTTATGGACGCGCCGGAAGTGCCGGATGCGGAATATGACCGCCTGATGCGCAAGCTGCGCGAGCTGGAGAGCCAGCACCCGGAGCTGATTACCCCGGATTCGCCAACTCAGAGGGTGGGGGCGGCGCCACTCACCGCCTTTAGCCAGATCCGCCATGAAGTGCCGATGCTGTCGCTGGATAACGTGTTTGACGAAGAGAGCTTTCTCGCCTTCAACAAGCGGGTACAGGATCGCCTGAAAAGCACAGATCATCTTACCTACTGCTGCGAGCTTAAGCTCGACGGCCTCGCGGTGAGCATTCTCTATGAAAACGGCGTGTTGGTGCAGGCGGCAACCCGCGGCGACGGCACCACCGGCGAAGATATTACCTCTAACGTGCGAACTATTCGCGCCATCCCCCTCAAGCTGCATGGCGAGAATATTCCTGCACGCCTTGAGGTACGTGGGGAAGTGTTCCTCCCGCAGGCCGGGTTTGAAAAAATCAATGAGGAAGCTCGCCGCACCGGCGGGAAAGTGTTTGCTAACCCGCGTAATGCGGCAGCGGGTTCGCTGCGCCAGCTCGATCCGCGCATCACTGCGAAGCGACCGCTTACTTTCTTCTGCTACGGCGTGGGCGTGCTGGAGGGCGGCGAGCTGCCGGCCAGCCACTCGGCTCGGTTGCTGCAGTTCAAAGCATGGGGGCTGCCGGTGAGCGATCGCGTCACCCTGTGCCACACCCCCGAGGAAGTGCTTACTTACTATCGTAAAGTCGAGGAAGAGCGTCCCCACCTGGGCTTTGACATTGATGGCGTGGTGATCAAAGTCGATTCGCTGGCGCTGCAGGAACAGCTGGGTTTCGTCGCCCGCGCGCCGCGCTGGGCCGTGGCCTTTAAGTTCCCGGCACAGGAGCAGATGACCTTCGTCCGGGACGTGGAGTTCCAGGTGGGCCGCACCGGGGCGATTACGCCGGTGGCGCGTCTGGAGCCGGTCCATGTTGCCGGCGTGTTGGTGAGCAATGCCACCCTGCATAATGCCGATGAAATTGAACGCTTAGGCTTGAAAATCGGCGACAAGGTGGTGATTCGCCGGGCAGGCGATGTGATCCCGCAGGTGGTTAACGTGGTGCTTTCCGAGCGTCCGGCGGATGCCCGGGATGTCGTCTTCCCGACCCACTGTCCTGTATGTCAGTCAGACGTTGAACGGGTGGAAGGCGAGGCGGTAGCCCGCTGTACGGGCGGCCTGATCTGCGGCGCGCAGCGCAAAGAGTCGCTCAAGCACTTCGTCTCCCGTCGCGCGCTCGACGTTGACGGCATGGGCGACAAGATCATCGACCAGCTGGTGGAGAAAGAGTACGTCCATACCCCGGCGGATCTGTTCCGGCTGACGGCGGGGAAACTGACCGGGCTGGATCGAATGGGGCCGAAGTCCGCGCAAAACGTAGTCAATGCCCTCGAGAAAGCCAAAGAGACGACCTTCGCACGCTTCCTCTACGCCTTAGGTATTCGCGAGGTAGGAGAAGCGACGGCGGCGGGCCTGGCGGCGCATTTCGGCACTCTCGAAGCCCTGGAGCAGGCTTCAATTGAGGAGCTACAGAAAGTCCCTGATGTCGGCATCGTCGTCGCTACCCATACCTTCAACTTCTTTGCCGAAGAGAGCAACCGCGATGTCATTGCGCAACTGCTGGCGGAGGGGGTTCGCTGGCCTGCGCCAGTGGTGGTGAAGGCGGAAGAGATTGATAGCCCGTTTGCAGGCAAAACCGTGGTCCTTACCGGCAGCCTCAGCCAGCTGTCGCGCGATGACGCCAAAGCGCGTCTGGTGGCGCTGGGGGCGAAGGTGGCAGGCAGCGTGTCGAAGAAAACCGACCTGGTGATTGCCGGCGAAGCGGCGGGGTCTAAGCTGGCGAAAGCGCAGGAGCTGGGCATCGAGGTGATTGATGAAGCCGAAATGATGCGTCTGCTGGGAGAATAACGTGGATAAAGCGCAGCTGGTCGAGATAGCCAATACCGAAATGCCGTTCGGTAAATACAAGGGACGTCGCTTAATCGATGTCCCGGAAGAGTATTTATTGTGGTTCGCGCGTAAGGATCAATTCCCTGCCGGGCATCTTGGCGAGCTGATGGCGTTGACCCTGCTGATTAAAACTGAGGGGCTGAGCGATCTGGTCCAGCCCCTGAAGAAAGCGCGTTAGGCTTTGGCCGCGTTGGCCTTTTCCTCAGCGAGACGCGCATCGGTTTGCTGCTTGTAGCGCCGCGCCAGCACCGCGCAGACCATCAGCTGGATTTGGTGGAAGATCATCAACGGCAGCACCATGATGCCGAGGATGGAGGTCGGGAAGAGAATATTGGCCATCGGAATGCCGTTGGCCAGGCTCTTTTTCGAACCGCAGAAGACGATGGTAATCTCATCGGCTTTGTTAAAGCCGCAGCGGCGGGCGACCAAGACGTTGACCGCGATGACGATGGCCAGCAGCACCAGGCTGACCACCACGATAAACAGCAGCGATCCCAGACCGACTTTATGCCAGATGCCATTCACCACCGCCTCGCTAAAGGCGGAGTAAACCACCAGCAGAATCGAGGTCTGGTCGGTCTTACCAATCCACTTCTTATGCTTCGCCACCCAGTCGCCAATCCACGGCCGCGATAAGTGACCGAGCACGAAAGGCAGCAGCAGCTGCAGCATAATTTTACCGACCTGCTCCAGACTGCCGCCTGCGCCGTGAAGGTTCATCAGGACCCCCACCAGTAGCGGGGAAACAAAGATCCCCAGCAGGCTGGAGGCCGAGGCTGAGCAAACCGCAGCCGCGACGTTGCCCCCGGCCAGCGAAGTAAAGGCGATAGCGGATTGCACGGTGGCCGGCAGAATGCACAGATAGATAAAGCCGCTGTAGAGCATCGGATCGACATTCACCGGCGCCCACCAGGCAAACAGAACCCCGAGTAGCGGGAAGAGAATAAAGGTGCTGCACATCACCCAGAGATGCAAACGCCAGTGGCTGCCGCCGGCGATAATCGCCTCCCGGGAGAGTTTAGCGCCATGCATAAAGAACAGCAGCGCGATGGCGGCGGTGGTCAGATGTTCAAAGAAAGGGACGAAAGCGCCACGGGCCGGGAAGAATGAGGCCAGCAGGACAACGGTGATTAGCGTGGCCGTAAACGGATCGAGAATACGGAAAAGTTTCATAAACGCTCCTGAAAAGAGATGCGCTATTGTGCTTTTTTTCATTTGAGAAATAAAATTGATTTATTGCATCTATTCATGAATAAAAAAGATGAATTACTCTCTGCGTCAGTTAAAAGTATTTGTCACCGTCGCCCGGGCCAGAAGCTTCAGCCGGGCAGGGGAGATGATTGGCTTAAGTCAGTCGGCCGTCAGCCATAGCGTCAAGGAGCTGGAGCATCAGACCGGCGTCCGTCTGCTCGACCGTACTACTCGCGAAGTGGTGCTCACCGAGGCGGGCCAGCAGCTGGCGGGCAGGCTGGAACGTTTGCTCGATGAGTTGACGATTACCCTGCGCGACGCCGGGCGGGTTGGCCAGCAGCTGAGCGGCACCGTCAAGGTCGCCGCCAGTCAGACGATTTCCGCTCACCTTATTCCGCAGTGTATTGCTCACAGCAATCGTCGTTATCCCGATATCGATTTTGTGCTGCACGATCGGCCCCAGCAGTGGGTGCTGGAGAGTATCCGCCAGGGGGAAGTGGATTTTGGCATCGTGATTGATCCGGGGCCGGCGGCAGACCTTCAGTGTGAAGTGGTTCTGGCGGAACCATTTTTGCTGCTCTGCCGGGAGGATCATCCTTTTGCCAGCCTGACAGAAGTGCCGTGGCTGGCGCTGCAGGATGAAAGGCTAATCCTGCAGGATTATGCGTCCGGCAGCCGCCCGCTGATCGATGCGGCCCTCAGCAGGCTGGCTATCCGGGCGAACATCGTCCAGGAGATTGGCCACCCGGCAACGCTGTTTCCGATGGTAGAATCGGGAATTGGCATCAGCGTTCTGCCGGCGCTGGCGCTACCGTTACCGCAGGGGAGCCATCTGACGGTGAAACGGCTGACTCCGGTGATGGAGCGGCAGCTGATGCTGGCATGCAGGAAAAATCGCTCGCTGTCGACCGCCGCTCAGGCGTTATGGGAAATTGTGCGTGAAGAAGGGGAGAATTTAACCGCCGCCAGGGTTGAAGATCCGCTATATCAGCGCTGACAGGGGAGATTGCTGCGGAGGGACTCGTGGCAGGGCCATGTTCCGCGCATAGCAAAAAGGCGCCTTTAGGGCGCCTTTTTACATTGGTGGGTCGTGCAGGATTCGAACCTGCGACCAATTGATTAAAAGTCAACTGCTCTACCAACTGAGCTAACGACCCGAAGTGGTGGGTGATGACGGGATCGAACCGCCGACCCCCTCCTTGTAAGGGAGGTGCTCTCCCAGCTGAGCTAATCACCCACTTCGGTACTTCACATTTTGACAGAAAATCCAGCTGGCGAGAAAGTGGTGGGTGATGACGGGATCGAACCGCCGACCCCCTCCTTGTAAGGGAGGTGCTCTCCCAGCTGAGCTAATCACCCACTTCTCAATTTTCTGTTCTACACGGCGGAGACTACGTTAAGTAGTGGTGGGTGATGACGGGATCGAACCGCCGACCCCCTCCTTGTAAGGGAGGTGCTCTCCCAGCTGAGCTAATCACCCCCGCTGTGTGGAGTCGCATTATAGGGAGAGTTGAAAATGAGTCAACGCCTTTTCTAAAGAATTCGTTCGTTCGTCGTAAAATTAAACAAAGCGATCGCGAAACCGGCGCCATAGCATGATTTATAAACAAAAATGGCAAACCGTGACGTTCCGATGGGAACAACATTGAGGAATCAGCCCACGGTGTTAGAATATTGACCCATAATTTCCACCGGACATTGCCGGCTATCGGCATCTTTATTAAACGTAAGGCCAATTCATGAAAATCAAAACTCGCTTCGCGCCAAGCCCAACCGGCTATCTGCACGTTGGCGGTGCGCGTACTGCTCTCTATTCCTGGCTTTTTGCCCGTAACCACGGCGGTGAGTTTGTGCTGCGTATTGAAGACACCGATCTCGAACGCTCCACCCCGGAAGCAATTGAAGCCATCATGGATGGCATGAACTGGCTGAATCTGCAATGGGACGAAGGCCCCTATTTCCAGACCAAACGTTTCGATCGTTATAACAACGTAATCGATGAGATGCTGGAAGCCGGTACCGCTTACAAATGCTATTGCTCGAAAGAACGTCTGGAAGCGCTGCGCGAAGAGCAGATGGCGAAGGGTGAGAAGCCGCGTTACGATGGCCGCTGCCGCCATAGCCACGAGCACCATGCTGACGATGAGCCGTGCGTCGTGCGTTTCGCCAACCCGCAGGAAGGTTCGGTTATTTTTGACGATCAGATCCGCGGACCTATCGAGTTCAGCAACCAGGAACTGGACGATCTGATCATTCGCCGTACCGATGGTTCCCCGACCTATAACTTCTGCGTGGTGGTAGATGACTGGGATATGGCGATCACTCACGTGATCCGCGGCGAAGATCATATCAACAACACGCCGCGCCAGATCAACATCCTCAAAGCGCTGAATGCGCCGGTGCCGGTTTATGCGCACGTGTCGATGATCAACGGCGATGACGGTAAAAAACTTTCCAAGCGCCACGGCGCAGTGAGCGTGATGCAGTATCGCGACGACGGCTACCTGCCGGAAGCGCTACTCAACTATCTGGTGCGCCTGGGCTGGTCTCATGGCGATCAGGAGATTTTCACTCGCGAAGAGATGATTGAGTTCTTCTCACTGGGCGCGGTGAGCAAATCCGCCAGTGCCTTTAACACCGATAAACTGCTGTGGTTAAACCATCACTATATCAATACCCTGCCGGCGGAATATGTGGCAACGCATCTGCAGTGGCATATCGAGCAGGAAAATATCGACACTCGCAACGGCCCGCAGCTGGCTGAGCTGGTGAAACTGCTGGGCGAGCGTTGCAAGACGCTGAAAGAGATGGCCCAGAGCTGCCGCTACTTCTATGAAGAGTTCGCTGAATTCGATGCCGACGCCGCGAAAAAACATCTGCGTCCAGTGGCGCGTCAGCCGCTGGAAGTGGTTCGCGATAAGCTGGCGGCGATTAGCGACTGGACGGCGGAAAACGTCCATCACGCGATTCAGGCAACTGCTGATGAGCTGGAGGTGGGGATGGGTAAAGTCGGTATGCCGCTGCGCGTGGCGGTTACCGGGGCAGGGCAATCTCCTGCGCTAGACGTTACTGTCCATGCTATCGGTAAATCCCGTAGCGTAGATCGTATCAATAAAGCGCTGGCTTTTATCGCTGAACGCGAAGGCCAGGCGTCCTGACGGCGACGCAGCTGAAACAACGGCAGGTTACCCTGCCGTTTTTTTTGCCTGTTATTCCGGACTGGCGATGCCGAGGCGGGCAAGAAAACCGCTAATCCCTTCCCGGGCCAGCAGATCGCGGAGCTGCAGCTGTTCTGCCGGAGTCATCAGCTGTAGGGTTTCCGTGATTTGCCGCCAGATCGCGTCTGCCTCATTGACCAGGTATGCACCTGGCGATTCCGCGAGATGATTGTCGGTAAGCAGATGGCGTCTGGCAGGGATGTTGGTCAGAAACTCGCGTACCGGTTGGTCGATAACCACCAGTCGCGCTCGCCCCCCTTTAACGCCGGGTATTGCTTCGGTGCGCCATTGTTTCTCGCGAACCCAGCGATTGATCGTTTGTCTGGCCAGCCCCAGGCAGTCGGCAAGCTCTGCGGGCGTCATTTTATCTTTCAGTTTCATCATGGTTTACCGATCGCGGATCCCTAACCGAAGCAGTAACCCGGTGATCCCCTCGCGCAGCAACAAAGACATAAGCTGCTTCTGCTCGCTGGGGGTGAGTTCTTTACTGAGGGTCAGCAGCAGCGATTCCAGATCGCTATCATGGGGAGAATAGATGCCGGGCGTCTCCGCCACGCGCTGGGCGCTGCGGATAAACTCCCTGACTTGCTCATTGACATGGACCAGGCGCGCTTTGCCGCCCTGGACGCCAGGTCGCGGAGAGGTTTGCCAGCCTTCTTTCCGCACCCACTTATTGATAGTTTGCCGACTGTAGCCGGTTAGATGGGCAATTTCTTCAGGTGTCATTCGTTCCTTGAGCATACTATTTCCTGAGTAAATGTATGGGAATTAGCTGCCCATGTTATAGCATCCTTTTACGTGAAAAGGTGACCTGTTTAACTTCTGACTGCGATAAGGCTCGCAATGTCAGCAAGTTGCCTGCTTTTTCAGCGATTGAATCGGGAAGGATAATTTTGCCGTTGACACCTGAGCGAGGAATTCATATTATGCCGCCCGTCAACACGACACGCTTTACGTTACGGGGCTATAGCTCAGCTGGGAGAGCGCTTGCATGGCATGCAAGAGGTCAGCGGTTCGATCCCGCTTAGCTCCACCAAATTCTGCACCCAGCGGATTTGGTTCGTAAAGAAGTCCTGTGGGGCTATAGCTCAGCTGGGAGAGCGCTTGCATGGCATGCAAGAGGTCAGCGGTTCGATCCCGCTTAGCTCCACCAAAATTCAGAACCCTCGCTTCGGCGGGGGTTTTTGTTTTTAGCGGGTTTCATGTAAAGCACTTTCTGGTTACGTCAGTTAATCTCCAGCAATTAAAATCGAAAGTAATTTCAGACTTTTTCCTGATAATTCGCCTTGCCTGCCCTAAATAAGCAACATAACATTTCCCCCATTAAACGTGATGAGGTTTCTGGAGTTTTAATTAACAATAATGCTTGATAAAATTAACATTAATATCAAAAAAACTCTATTGGCCTTTATCATTTGTTTAGTCGCTATTCCGCTGGCTCGTTTTATTTCACCGCAAACGATAATTGACGGCAACCTTATTTATATTGCCTGGCTGCCAATCAGCGTGATGTTTTCTGTTATTTTTATCTTTGGCCGCTATGCAATTGCGCCATTAATTCTCGCGTTTGCCATCACCAATAGTTTTCTCATTAAATTAACGCTGCCGCAGGCGTTTATCTTACTTTTTTGTCAACTGTTCGCCGTGTTTGTCTCCTGCGCTATTCTGCGACTGTTGGTGGGGAAGCGCTGGCGCTGCGGTCCAACGGCAAAACATATGGGGGCGCGGATCTTCTGGGGCGGCTTCTTCGCGCCGGTGCTCCTGAAAATCACCATGTATCTCGCCGGACAATATTTTGCGTTTCCATTAGCTATTACCAGTTACTTTGGTAGTATGCCGTTGATTTATACTGTAATAGATATCCAAAGTTTAATCAGTGCGGCATTAATTTTTACGACGTTTCTTTATTATCCAATGCGGATGATTATCAGTCCGCGCTACGCCCGACGTTTCTGGCAGCAGGAATGTTTACCGTGGCTGGCACCGCAATATCGCTCCTTTACCCTATATTGGTTTATCGCGTTGGCGGTGATATTAACGCTATTGTGTGCGCCGTATCAGTCTGAATTTATTGCCGGTTATTTAGTTCCGGTTATTTTTATTGTCTACTTTATCGGTATCAGTCGAATAGGCCATGCGCTATTGCGTATTTCATGGTCTGTCTCGGCCTTTTTGCTGGTGGTATATAACAAAAACTTTCTCCAGGGGGTGCAAAGCGAGTATTCACTCTCCTTTGTGCTGTCGGTTCTGATCTCCTCTACTATCTGTTTGTTTTATATGGCCGACATCTATGCCCGCAGCGACCGCAACAAACGCCGCTGGCGTAGCCAGGCGGAAGAGGATCCGCTGACCGGCTTGCCTAACCTGCGCGCGCTGGAGAGCCATTTACAGAGCTGTCCTCAGCAGGCTATCTGCAGCCTGCGTATTGATAATCTCGACTTTCTCAGTCGGCATTATGGTCTGATGATGGGGGTGGACTGTAAACGGCAGATTATTCGGGCGCTGCAACCGCTGCTGGGAGCGGCGGATAAAGTCTTCCAGGTACCGGGCAGCGAACTGATCCTCGTGCTTGATGGACCGGAGCCGTCGTCCCGCTTGAACCATATGGTCGCGGTCCTCAACCACAAAAAGTTCAGCTGGCACAATCAGCCGCTGGATTTGGAGTTTGGCGCGGCCTGGGGCCGCGATGACGGCCAGGGTGAGGGACTTTACCAGATGCTGGGCCAGCTAAGCTGGCTTTCCGAACAGGCGGGCAGTGAACGTCGGGTGCTGGCGCTGGACGAGGAGCAGGATCTGGTGGTGGATCAAACTACCGAGCAGGTGCGCCTCCTAATGCGCGTCAAGCAAGTGTTCAAAGATCGCGCGCTGATGCTCTATGCGCAACCGATTCAGAATCCGGAGGGGGAGGGTTATCATGAGATCCTCACGCGCATGCGCTGTGGCGATAGCGTCATTATGCCCGACCGATTCATTCCGCTGATTGTGCAGTTTAACCTCAGCCAACGTTTTGACATGCTGGTGCTGGAGACCTTGTTCAGTATGCTCCATAAGCATCCCGGCCAGCGATTCTCGGTCAACCTGCTGCCTGCAACTCTGATGCAAAAGAACAGCGCAGAGCAGATTATCGCGCTGTTTCAACGCTATAGCGTCTCGCCAGAACTTATAACTATTGAGGTGACCGAAGAGCAGGCCTTCTCTAATGCGGACACCAGTCGGCAAAATCTTGAAGCGTTGCGCGCGTTTGGCTGCGCCATCGCTATTGATGACTTTGGCACCGGCTATGCGAACTATGAACGTCTGAAACATCTACAGGCCGATATCATTAAGATTGACGGCTGCTTCGTCCGCGACATCCTCACGGACCCGCTGGACGCCATCATGGTGAAATCGATTGTCGAGATGGCGCGGGCGAAACAGATGAGCGTGGTGGCGGAATATGTCGAAAGCGAACCGCAAAAAGCGCGCTTGCTGGAGCTGGGCGTGAATTATCTGCAGGGTTATCTGATCGGTAAACCACAGCCGCTGGGTGAATGACGGGCAAAAAAAAGCCGGGCATTGCCCGGCTCAGATGACTGACGTCTGTTACAGAACCAGCGCCGCAATCGAGGCGGACAACACGCTAACCAGCGTGGAGCCGTACACCAGCTTCAGACCGAAGCGAGAAACTACGTTGCCCTGTTCTTCGTTCAGACCTTTGATCGCCCCGGCAATAATACCGATAGATGAGAAGTTGGCGAAGGAGACCAGGAAGATAGAGATAATGCCTTCCGCGCGCGGGGAGAGCGTCGAGGCAATTTTCTGCAGATCCATCATGGCGACGAATTCATTGGAGACCAGTTTGGTAGCCATAATACTGCCCACCTGCAGCGCTTCGCTTGCCGGCACACCCATCACCCAGGCGACCGGGTAGAAGATATAGCCGAGGATACCCTGGAAGGAAATGCTATAGCCGAACCAACCGGTCACGGTGGCGAACAGGGCATTCAGCGCCGAGATCAGCGCGATGAAGCCGATCAACATCGCCGCCACGATAATCGCGACTTTAAAACCTGCCAGAATATACTCGCCCAGCATCTCGAAGAAGCTCTGACCTTCGTGCAGATTCGACATCTGCAGATTTTCTTCGCTCTCTTCCACGCGGTAAGGGTTAATTAATGACAGAACGATAAAGGTGCTGAACATGTTGAGCACCAGCGCCGCAACGACATACTTTGGCTGCAGCATGGTCATGTAAGCGCCTACGATGGACATGGACACGGTGGACATCGCCGTCGCCGCCATGGTGTACATGCGGTTGCGCGACATTTTGCCGAGAATATCTTTATACGCGATAAAGTTTTCCGACTGGCCGAGGATCAACGAGCTCACGGCGTTGAAGGACTCCAGCTTGCCCATGCCGTTAACTTTCGACAGGACGGTACCGATCGCGCGAATGACAATCGGCAGGATACGAATATGCTGCAAAATGCCGATCAAAGCCGAAATGAAGACGATAGGGCACAAAACTTTGAGGAAGAAGAAGGCCAGGCCTTTATCGTTCATGCCGCCGAACACGAAGTTTGTCCCTTCGTTGGCAAACCCGAGGAGTTTTTCAAACATCTCGGAAAATCCTTTCACAAAACCCAGACCAATATCGGAGTTGAGGAAGAACCAGGCCAGCAGGACTTCAATGACAAGCAGTTGAACAACATAACGAATACGGATCTTTTGGCGGTCATGGCTGACCAACAGGGCCAGTATAGCCACCACAACGATCGCGAGGACAAAATGCAAGACGCGGTCCATAGTTGCTCCAAATATGAGGCAGGTTAAATTTCCGTGCACATTCTATGCAACGGCTTTAAAGAAAACGAGATCAATTGCACACTATTGCAAGGAACTGTGACCAATGGCAAAAATAGTGATCCAACATCCACTTTTGTTATGTTACGTAAAGGTTTTAAAAGTTGCATTCTTGTACTACTCTTAATAGCGGGCTGGATCTCGTTTTCTGACGCCCGTATTTCATTTCCGGCCAGCTATTGTTCCCTTCTATCACAGCAATCATTATCTCCATTCTAAATGAACTTGATAATCATTCGCATTTTGATAGCATAAAACATAGCAAAGGCTATATTTCCAGAGGCAGAAGATGACTAGCAGTCGCGTTGAGAATAGCAGTAGTCGCGCCGCGCGCAAGGTGAAGCTCGCCTTAATGGGCCCGGCTTTCGTCGCTGCCATTGGCTATATCGATCCGGGTAATTTCGCCACTAACATTCAGGCCGGCGCCAGCTTTGGCTACCAGCTGCTGTGGGTCGTGGTGTGGGCTAACCTGATGGCGATGCTGATCCAGGTGCTTTCTGCCAAACTGGGCATTGCCACCGGCAAAAACCTGGCCGAGCAGATCCGCGACCATTACCCGCGTCCTGTTGTCTGGTTTTACTGGGTACAGGCGGAAATTATCGCTATGGCCACCGATCTGGCTGAATTTATCGGCGCCGCGATTGGCTTTAAGCTGGTGCTCGGCGTGTCGCTTCTGCAGGGGGCGGTGCTGACCGGGGTGGCCACTTTTCTGATCCTGATGCTGCAGCGGCGCGGACAAAAACCACTGGAGAAGGTGATCGGTGGATTGTTGCTGTTTGTCGCCGTGGCCTATGTCGTGGAGTTGATCTTTTCCCAGCCCGCGCTGGCTCCTCTGACGAAAGGGCTGGTGATCCCCACGCTGCCCAACGGGGAGGCGGTATTCTTAGCCGCCGGGGTACTGGGGGCGACCATTATGCCGCACGTTATCTACTTACATTCCTCGCTTACCCAGCATCTGCATGGCGGAACGCGAAAAGAACGCTATAACGCGACCCGCTGGGATGTGGCGATCGCCATGACCATTGCCGGGTTCGTCAATCTGGCGATGATGGCGACCGCTGCGGCGGCATTCCACTTTAATGGCCATACCGGCGTCGCCGATCTCGATCAGGCCTACATGACGCTGGAGCCGCTGCTGAGCCACGCGGCGGCGACCATCTTTGGCCTCAGCCTGATTGCCGCCGGTTTATCGTCGACCGTGGTGGGCACTTTGGCAGGTCAGGTCGTTATGCAGGGGTTTATCCGCTTTCATATTCCGTTGTGGTTTCGCCGGGCGATCACCATGCTGCCGTCGTTTGTCGTCATTCTGCTGGGGCTGGATCCTACGCGCATCCTGGTAATGAGTCAGGTGTTGCTCAGCTTTGGCATTGCGCTTGCCCTGGTGCCGCTGCTGATATTTACCAGCAATGCGAAGCTGATGGGGGACCTGGTGAATACCCGTTGGGTGAGAGGCATCGGCTGGGCGATAGTCGCTATTGTGGTGAGCCTGAACGGCTGGTTAATAGTGGGGTCGCTGCTCGGGGTGGATTAATTGATTCCTGATGCTGAATAAAGTAAAGGGGAGCCGATGGGCTCCCCTTTTCGTTTGTTAGTGATGGCCATGTCCATGACCGTGACCGCGCCCACCCGGGCCGCGTCCCCAGCCGCCGCGGTGGTCATCGCGGTCGTTCCAGCCAGCACGATAGCCGCGCTCCCAGGCTTTATCTCTGCCTTTGTACCAGCCTTTGTGCCAGCCGTTGTCATGACGATGCCAACGGTTATCACGCCATTCATAGTGACGACGCCAGTAATCACGGTCGCGCCAGCTGCCACCGTCCCAGTAGTTACCGTAATTGTCACGATCGCCTATTTGTAATTTTACCGACGGCAGCAGGGTGATTTCACCAGCGTTAGCGACCAGTGGCCCTGCGGCCAGCAGTACTGCTGCCAGAATCAGTGACCTGAACATACTCTTCTCCTTCACGATCGGGGCCGTAAGCGGCCTGTTAACCTGATATTACGGGTCGGTAAAGACCCGCCGCATCGGACGAACTCCGAAAGCGCAGGAAAGAGCACTTTTTGCTAAAGTAACATTTGCTTTACAGCGCAAGGATGGCGTCGATGGCCGCGCACTCCTCGGTGGTGAAATGGCGATTCTGCAGCATGCCGACGGCATCATCCAGTTGCGCGGTTTTGCTGGCGCCGATCAGCACTGAGGTGACTTTCTCTTCGCGCAACACCCAGGCCAGCGCCATTTGCGACAGCTTCTGCCCACGCGCTTCCGCCTGCCTGTTAAGCTGACGAATTTTTTCTAATCGGGCTGGAGTCAGTTGCTCCGGCTGCAGAAAACGACTGCTGCTGGCGGCGCGCGAGTCGGCCGGAATGCCGTTGAGATAGCGGTCGGTAAGTTGCCCGCCGGCCAGCGGTGAAAACGCTATGCTTCCAATCCCTTCCGTCTGCAGAAAATCCAGTAGTCCTTCTTCCACGCCGCGTTCGAACATCGAGTAGCGAGGCTGGTGGATGATGCAGGGGGTGCCGAGGTCGTTAAGGATCTTCACCGCCTCCCGCGCCTGGGCCAGAGGATAGTTGGAGATCCCGACATATAGCGCTTTACCCTGACGAACCAGATGATCGAGCGCACGCATCGTTTCCATCAGCGGCGTCTGTGGATCAGGCCGGTGATGGTAAAAAATATCGACGTATTCCAGCCCCATGCGTTTAAGGCTCTGGTTAAGACTGGCTACCAGATATTTTCGCGATCCCCAGTCGCCGTAAGGGCCGTCCCACATCGTGTAACCTGCTTTAGTGGAGATGATTAACTCATCGCGATAAGGCAGGAGCGACTCTTTCAGAATGCGGCCAAAGTTGCTTTCCGCCGAGCCCGGCGGCGGCCCATAGTTGTTGGCCAAATCGAAATGGGTTATACCGAGGTCAAAAGCGTGCAGGAGCATCTGCCGGCTGGTTTCCACTCGCGTTTCATCGCCAAAGTTATGCCACAGGCCAAGGGAAATGGCCGGTAGTTGCAGACCGCTGCGGCCGCAGCGACGGTACTCCATCGTTTGATATCGCGTGGTGCTTGCCTGGTAAACCATTCTTCCTCCGCCGACAAAACAGGGTGTGTATACGTTTACACTAAACAATGTTCTGCGTGGAGTACACTGCTTTTTCTGCGTAATTATTGCTTTACACTGCCATTATCACCTCCCATCTGGACAGGCGGATCGCTTATTCAATACTCAAATTACACCTGCACCAAAATGAGGATAATGGATATGCAACCGACCTACACTATTGGGGATTATCTGCTGGATCGCCTTGTCGACTGCGGTATTGACCGCTTGTTCGGCGTGCCGGGAGATTACAACTTACAGTTTCTCGATCGCGTCATCGCGCACAGCGCCTTGGGGTGGGTCGGCTGCGCCAACGAGCTGAATGCGGCATATGCCGCTGACGGCTATGCGCGCATCAAAGGGGCCGGTGCGCTGCTGACCACTTACGGCGTCGGCGAATTGAGCGCGCTGAACGGCATTGCGGGTAGCTATGCGGAACATATTCCGGTATTGCATATTGTCGGTGCGCCCTCTACCGGCGCCCAGCAGCGCGGCGAACTGCTGCACCATACCCTCGGCGATGGCGATTTTCGCCATTTCGCCCGCATGAGCGAGCAGATCACCTGTAGCCAGGCGCTGCTGACCGCCGGCAACGCCTGCCATGAAATCGACCGTGTGCTGCGCGATATGTTGACGCATCATCGCCCCGGCTATTTGATGCTGCCAGCCGATGTCGCCAGAGCGGCAGCGATTGCCCCAGCCCAGCGCTTGCTGGTGGAGCCCGCTCCGGCGGATGAAAACCAGCTTGCCGGGTTCTGCGAACATGCCAGCCGCCTGCTGCGGGGCAGCCGACGCATTTCCCTGCTGGCGGACTTCCTGGCGCAACGTTATGGCCTGCAGAAGACGCTCCGGGAATGGGTGGCGAAAACGCCTGTCGCCCATGCGACGATGCTCATGGGCAAGGGATTGTTTGATGAGCAGCAGAGCGGGTTTGTCGGCACCTACAGCGGGATTGCCAGCGCGCCGCAGACCCGGGAGGCGATTGAAAACGCCGACACCATCATCTGCATTGGCACGCGCTTCACCGACACCATCACCGCAGGATTTACCCAACATCTGGCGCGGGAAAAGACTATTGAGATCCAGCCCTTCGCCGTCAGGGTGGGCGATCACTGGTTCAGCGGGGTGCCGATGGATAAGGCTTTGGCCGCGCTGATGACGCTTTCCGCCCCGCTGGCGGCGGAGTGGGCTACGCCTCAGGTCGTGGCGCCGGAGGCTGAGGAGGGCGCTGAAGGCGAGTTGACCCAGAAAAATTTCTGGGCGACGGTGCAGGGCGCCCTGCGTCCGGGGGATATTATTCTCGCCGATCAGGGGACGGCCGCCTTTGGCATTGCGGCGCTGAAGCTGCCCTCTGAAGCATCGCTGATCGTCCAGCCGCTGTGGGGCTCGATTGGTTTTACTCTCCCGGCCGCCTATGGCGCACAAACCGCGGCGGCGGAGCGGCGGGTGGTGCTAATTGTCGGCGATGGCGCGGCCCAACTGACCATTCAGGAGATGGGCTCCATGCTGCGTGATAAGCAAAAGCCGCTTATTCTGCTGCTGAATAACGAAGGGTATACCGTGGAACGGGCGATTCATGGTCCAGAGCAGCGCTACAATGACATCGCTCTGTGGGACTGGCAGCGCGAAGCAACGTCAGGGGCGAAGGCTTCCGGCAGCCGCTGCCAGTCCCACAGAG
>NZ_JAGRQY010000203.1:0-10136 GCF_018223905.1 Klebsiella sp. 28 | reverse complement strand
GCGGTTAACGGCAGAAGCGCCGCAAACGCTGCCCTTGCCGGTGGCGCATGCGGCGCTTCTGCCGTTAACCGCTGCCGGAGAGGCCGCGCCAAAGACGCCGCCGCCGGCGGCAAAAGCCAGCGCGCCCGCGGCGCCGGAAGTGAACAGCGATACGCTGCCGCCTCTGCGCTACAGCGCCCATGTCTACGCCTCGCGACCGGAAAAGCGCAGCATTGTATTAAACGGCAAAGCGTGGACGGAGGGCGATTCACCCCTGCCGAACCTGGTGGTGGAGCAGATCCAGCAGGATGTGACGATCTTCAGCTTCAACGGCACGACCTTTACCCTCGCGGCGCTGGAGGACTGGCCGGGCGGAAAAATTGACGAGGAGCCGAAAGAGGAATAAAAGCGCACACAATAACCGGCGCGCTGAGGATATTTCGCTTAGTCGCTGCGCAAGCTGGCAATAAATGGCGCGAGCTGACGATTAAATTGACTGCACTGTGTGGCTTCCGGGGTACTGTCCTGTAATAGCTGTTGGTAAAGCCGGTCGCTATTTGGGCTTAACGTCGCCACGTCAATATTTCCCCATCCGCGCGCTTTACCGACATTCACCGCTGCCCGATATATCGTTTCATCAGCGGGGAGATCGCTACGATTACATTTATTCTTGAGATAGCGCGTCCCGGCCGCCACGGACGAGAGCTGCTCGAGCTGCGCCTGGCTGCTGATAGCCGGGCTGAGCGTTGAGGCGGGTTTTTGTTGGCAGCCAGAGAGAAGGGCTACCATGCAAAGCGGAAATATAAGCGGAATACGCATCATAGAGTAATCAAAATAATGAATCACTGGCCGCTAGTTTAACAAATATTTACCTGGTGTCATCATAAAATATTATTCTGCATAAATGTTAACAGGCTCTCATTTTTATCAGCGGAAAGGCGCTTAATCGACTTTACTTTTATCAATAATAAACGTTGGCGCTGGGAAAATATATTTTCATCCGCGGATGATGCCACTGCGTTGACCGGCAGGAAGCGCGCCGTTTTTTATGTTATTAAAAAACATACTCTTTCCCATCTTGTTACGTGCGCAGGAGGTAAAATGCTGGTTAAGAATGTCGCATTTTAGTGCTATCCTGTATGCCCTGAACATTACGTGCTATGTTCTGACTTATTCTGCCGATGATGCGTTTAACACAATGATTTTATGGTGAATTTTTATTGTTAGTATCATGTAACATGAAGCAAACCAACCCTCTGAAAGGCTGGCGGCGCGTCCTGCCTGCCAGCAGGTTGTCGTCCGAAGGATAAGCAGCCTGGACGTTAATTTGAGAGATTTCTTCTTCCTCTGAACAGGGGAAGTATTGAGAATCAGGCCTTTGCGCCTGAACGTTGCGGAGAAAAAGCATGGCGGGAGATGACCGCGAGCCTATCGGACGTAAGGGAAGACCCTCACGTCCGACTAAACAGAAAGTCACCCGTCGCCGGGTCCGGGAAGAGGACTACGACGACGAGTATGATGACGATGATTATGAGGATGAGAAACCGGTGCCGAGAAAAGCCAAAGGCAAAGGTGGCAAGCCTCGTCGGAAGCGCAGCTGGCTGTGGCTGCTGGTCAAGCTGGGGATTGTCTTCGCGGTGCTGATTGCCGCCTATGGCGTCTACCTCGACCAGAAAATCCGCAGCCGCATTGACGGTAAAGTCTGGGAGCTGCCGGCCGCGGTCTATGGCCGGATGGTCAACCTTGAGCCGGACATGCAGATCAGCAAAAACGAGATGGTGCGTCTGCTCAACGCCACGCAGTATCGCCAGGTCAGCGCGATGACGCGCCCCGGCGAATATACCGTGCAGGCTAACAGCATCGAGATGATCCGTCGTCCGTTCGATTTCCCGGACAGTAAGGAAGGGCAGGTGCGCGCGCGTCTTACCTTCGACGGCGACCATCTTGAGACCATCGAGAATATGGATAATAACCGCCAGTTCGGTTTCTTCCGCCTCGATCCGCGTCTTATCACCATGCTGCAGTCGCCGAACGGCGAGCAGCGCCTGTTCGTGAAGCGCAGCGGCTTCCCCGATCTGCTGGTGGATACCCTGCTGGCGACCGAAGACCGCCACTTCTATGAGCACGATGGGATCAGTCTCTACTCCATCGGCCGCGCGGTGCTGGCGAACCTGACGGCAGGCCGAACGGTGCAGGGGGCGAGTACCCTGACCCAACAGCTGGTGAAAAACCTGTTCCTCTCCAGCGAACGCTCCTACTGGCGTAAAGCCAACGAAGCGTATATGGCGCTGATCGTCGACGCCCGCTACAGCAAGGATCGCATCCTTGAGCTGTATATGAACGAGGTGTACCTCGGCCAGAGCGGCGATAACGAAATTCGCGGCTTCCCGCTGGCCAGCCTGTATTACTTCGGCCGTCCGGTGGAAGAGCTGAGCCTCGACCAGCAGGCGCTGCTGGTGGGGATGGTGAAAGGGGCGTCGGTCTATAACCCGTGGCGTAACCCGAAACTGGCCCTTGAACGACGCAATCTGGTGCTGCGTCTGCTGCAGCAGCAGCAGGTTATCGACCAGGAGCTGTACGACATGCTCAGCGCCCGTCCGCTGGGCGTGCAGCCGCGCGGCGGGGTGATTTCACCGCAGCCGGCGTTTATGCAGATGGTTCGTCAGGAACTGCAGGCGAAGCTGGGCGATAAAGTGAAAGATCTCTCCGGCGTGAAGATCTTCACCACTTTCGACTCGGTGGCGCAGGATGCGGCGGAAAAAGCGGCCTCCGAAGGGATCCCGGTTCTGAAGAAACAGCGTAAGCTGGCAGACCTGGAAACCGCCATGGTGGTGGTTGACCGCTTCACCGGCGAAGTGCGGGCGATGGTCGGCGGCGCGGAGCCGCAGTTCGCCGGTTATAACCGCGCGATGCAGGCCCGCCGATCGATTGGTTCTCTGGCCAAGCCGGCGACCTATCTGACCGCGCTGAGCCAGCCGAATCAGTATCGCCTGAATACCTGGATCGCCGATGCGCCGGTGACGATTCGCCTGTCCAACGGTCAGACGTGGTCCCCGCAGAACGACGATCGTCGTTTCAGCGGTCAGGTGATGCTGGTCGATGCCCTGACTCGCTCGATGAACGTCCCGACGGTTAACCTCGGGATGGCGCTGGGCTTGCCGGCGGTAGTCGATACCTGGACTAAACTGGGGGCGCCGAAGAATCAGCTCAACGCGGTGCCGTCGATGCTGCTTGGCGCGCTGAACCTGACGCCGATTGAAGTGGCCCAGGCCTTCCAGACCATCGCCAGCGGTGGGAACCGTGCGCCGCTTTCCGCGCTGCGGTCAGTGATTGCCGAAGATGGCACTGTGCTCTACCAGAGCTATCCGCAGGCGGAGCGCGCGGTGCCTGCCCAGGCGGCCTACATGACGCTGTGGACTATGCAGCAGGTGGTGCAGCGCGGTACGGGGCGTCAGCTGGGGGCGAAGTATCCGGGCCTGCATCTGGCGGGGAAAACCGGGACCACCAACAATAACGTCGATACCTGGTTCGCCGGCATCGACGGTAGTCAGGTGACCATCACCTGGGTGGGTCGCGACAATAACCAGCCGACCAAACTGTACGGCGCCAGCGGAGCGATGTCGATTTACCAGCGCTATCTGGCGAACCAGACGCCAACGCCGCTGGTGCTGACGGTGCCGGAAGACGTGGTTGATATGGGCGTGGACAGCAACGGCAACTTCGTCTGCAGCGGCGGTATGCGTTCTCTGCCGGTCTGGACCACGCAGCCGGATGCGCTGTGCCGTCAGGGCGAAATGATGCAACAGCAGCAGTTGCAGCAACAGGAAGCGAAAAATCCGTTTAATCAGTCCGGGCAGCAGCCGCCGCCGCAGCAGCAACAGCAGCAACAGCCGCCGAAGCAGCAGGAAAAGAGCGACGGCGTCGCGGGCTGGATCAAGGATATGTTCGGCAGTAACTGATTTTGACCGCACGACCAGACCCCTTAATACGAAAGTATTAAGGGGTTTTTTTATGCCTGTAAAAAAGTTAACGGCTCTTTAACTCCATAATAACTATCTGGTTATTAATTCAGCCTTCGACCGGCGGCGACAGGCATATCGCTTGCCTTGCCTTCGACGTTTCGCCTATTATATCGCCCGTCATAATAATAATTCTCGTTTACGTTATCATTCACTTTCATCAGAGATATACCCATGGCGCGTCCAAAAACTGCTCAGCCAAATCACTCGCTGCGTAAAGTCGCAGCTGTAGTAGCCACGGCGGTTAGCGGCATGTCTGTCTACGCACAGGCAGCAGAACAACCGAAGCAAGAAGAAACCATCACCGTCGTTGCCACCCCGGTCGCCCAGGAAAGCGCCTGGGGACCGGCGCCGACTATCGCGGCAAAACGCTCCGCCACGGCGACCAAAACCGATACCCCGATTGAAAAAACGCCGCAGTCTGTGTCGGTGGTGACGCGCCAGGAGATGGAGATGCGCCAGCCGACGACGGTAAAAGAGGCGCTCTCCTATACGCCCAGCGTCTTCTCCACTCGCGGCAGTTCGACCACCTATGACGTGGTCACCATTCGCGGCTTCACCACCTCGACGACCGTCAACACCAACCAGTATCTGGACGGCATGAAGCTGCAGGGGAATAACTACTCTGAAGTCTCCATGGATCCTTACTTCCTCGAGCGTGTGGAAGTGATGCGCGGGCCAACCTCGGTGCTGTACGGCAACAGCAACCCGGGCGGTATCGTCAGCATGGTCAGCAAGCGCCCGACTACCGAGCCGCTGAAAGAAGTGCAGTTTAAGATGGGCACCGACAATCTGTGGCAGACCGGGTTTGACTTTAGCGACGCCATTGATGATGCTGGCGTTTGGTCGTATCGCCTGACCGGCCTTGGCCGCAGTCAGGATGCCCAGCAGCAGATGGCGAAATCGACTCGCTACGCGGTGGCGCCCTCCTTTAGCTGGCGTCCGGACGATAAAACCGACTTCACCTTCCTGAGCAACTTCCAGAATGACCCGGATGCGGGCTACTACGGCTGGCTGCCGCGCGAAGGCACCGTGGTGCCGTATTACGACGCCAACGGTAAGGCGCACAAGCTGCCGACCGATTTCAACGAAGGCGAGTCCGATAATAAAATCTCCCGCCGCCAGAAGATGGTGGGCTACAGCTTCTCCCATCAGTTCGATGACACCTTTACCGTGCGGCAGAACCTGCGCTATGCCGATGTGCATACGCTCTATCGTTCGGTATACGGCAACGGCTATGTCGCGCCGGGCTACATGAATCGCGCCTACGTGCGCTCCGACGAGCACCTGAACACCTTCACCGTCGATACCCAGCTGCAGTCTGATTTCGCCACCGGCGCGGTCAGCCATACGCTGCTGACCGGCGTGGACTACTCGCGGATGCGTAACGATGTGGATGCCGACTACGGGACGGCGGATCCTATCAGCATGAGCAATCCGCAGTACGGCAATCCGAATATTCAGGTCACCTTCCCGTACGCGGTCCTCAACCGGATGGAGCAGACCGGCCTGTACGCGCAGGATCAGATGGAGTGGGATAAATGGGTGATGACCCTGGGCGGCCGTTACGATTACGCCACGACCTCAACGTTAACCCGCGCCACCAACAGCCTGGCGGAGAATCACGACCAGCAGTTCAGCTGGCGCGGCGGCATCAACTACCTGTTCGATAACGGCATCTCGCCGTACTTCAGCTACAGCGAATCGTTTGAACCGGTATCGGGTTCCAACAGCCGCGGCCAGCCGTTCGATCCGTCGCGCGGTAAGCAGTATGAAGCCGGCGTGAAATACGTGCCGAAAGATATGCCGGTGGTGGTCACCGCGGCGGTCTATCAGCTGACCAAAGACAAGAACCTGACGGCTGATCCGGCTAACCAGGCGTTCAGCATCCAGACCGGCGAGATCCGCTCCCGCGGCCTTGAGCTGGAGGCGAAGGCGGCGGTGAACGCCAATATTAACGTCACCGCGGCCTACAGCTACACCGATGCGGAGTACACTCACGATACGGTGTTCAACGGCAAACGTCCGGCGGAAGTGCCGCGTAACATGGCCTCCCTGTGGGCGGATTATACCTTCCACGAAACCGCGCTGAGCGGTCTGACGATTGGGGCCGGGGCGCGCTATATCGGTTCAACGGTCAGCTACTACAAAAATGACACCAGCACCGGTAAGAAAAATGATGCCTTTAGTGTGGCCGGTTATGCGCTGATGGATGCGACGGTGAAATACGATCTGGCGCGCTTTGGCCTGCCGGGATCGTCGGTCGGCGTCAACGTCAACAACCTGTTCGACCGCGAATATGTCTCCAGTTGCTACAGCGAATACGCCTGCTACTGGGGCGCCGGACGTCAGGTCGTCGCCACCGCCACCTTCCGTTTCTAACCACCTACGGGCGCGGTTCGCCGCGCCCTCTATCAGGTTATCGCTATGCAGGAACAGACTCCGCACGCAGAAACCACCTTCGCGCTGGATCGCGTCACTTTCCGTGTGCCTGGTCGCACATTGCTCCATCCGCTCTCGCTCACCTTCCCGTCCGGAAAAGTCACAGGCCTGATCGGCCATAATGGCTCCGGCAAATCGACGTTACTGAAAATGCTTGGCCGTCATCAGCCGCCCTCCGCAGGCGAAGTGCTGCTGGACGGGCAGCCGCTGGAGAGCTGGGGCAGCAAAGCCTTTGCCCGCAAAGTGGCCTATCTGCCGCAGCAGCTGCCGCCGGCCGAAGGTATGACGGTGCGCGAGCTGGTGGCGATCGGCCGCTATCCATGGCACGGCGCGCTGGGTCGCTTTGGCGCAGCGGACCGTGAGAAAGTAGAAGAGGCGATTGCGCTGGTGGGGCTGAAGCCGCTCGCTCATCGTCTGGTGGACAGCCTCTCCGGCGGTGAACGCCAGCGGGCGTGGATCGCCATGCTGGTGGCGCAGGACAGTCGCTGCCTGCTGCTCGATGAACCCACCTCGGCGCTGGATATTGCTCATCAAGTCGATGTTCTGGCGCTGGTGCATCGTCTCAGCCAGCAGCGCGGCCTGACGGTGATCGCCGTCCTGCACGATATTAATATGGCGGCCCGCTATTGCGACTATCTGGTGGCCCTGCGCGGTGGAGAAATGATTGCCCAGGGGACGCCGGCGGAACTGATGCGCAGCGACACTCTGGAACAGATCTACGGCATCCCGATGGGGATCCTGCCACACCCGGCCGGTGCGGCGCCGGTAAGCTTTGTCTATTGATGATGAACCCAACTCTGATAACCCGACGCCGCCTGCTGATCGCGATGGCGCTCTCGCCGCTGCTGTGGCAGATGCGCGGCGCGCAGGCGGCCGACGTCGACCCGCAGCGCGTGGTCGCCCTGGAGTGGCTGCCCGCGGAGCTGCTGCTGGCGCTCGGCGTGACGCCCTATGGCGTGGCCGATATTCCCAACTATCGCTTGTGGGTGAACGAACCCGCGCTGCCCGACTCGGTGATCGATGTTGGTCTGCGTACCGAACCCAACCTTGAACTGCTGACGCAGATGAAACCGTCGTTTATCGTCTGGTCGGCGGGCTACGGCCCGTCGCCGGAGAAGCTGGCGCGTATCGCGCCCGGCCGCGGTTTCACCTTCAGCGACGGCAAACGGCCGCTGGCGATGGCCCAGCGTTCGCTACTGGAAATGGCCGATCTGCTGGGCAAAACGCAGCAGGCGAAGCGCCATCTGGCGGAGTTCGACGCGCTGATGGAGAGCCTGCGTCCGCGTTTTGCCGGGCGCGGCGATCGTCCGCTGCTGATGATCTCTCTGCTCGATCCCCGCCACGTGCTGGTGTTTGGCGAAAACTGCCTGTTCCAGGAGGTGCTTGATCGCTTTGGTATTAAAAACGCCTGGCACGGCGAAGCGGCATTCTGGGGAAGCGTTAGCGTTGGCATCGACAGGCTGGCGGCATTTAACGAAGCCGATGTCATCTGTTTCGACCATGGCAATGAGCGAGATATGGCTCAACTGCTGGCGACGCCGCTATGGCAGGCGATGCCCTTCGTGCGCGCGGGCCGCTTCCAGCGCGTTCCGGCGGTTTGGTTCTACGGCGCGACGCTGTCAGCGATGCATTTTGCCCGCGTGCTGGCTGATGCCCTGGGGAGACCGGCATGAATACGCGTCTCTCGCCGTTAGCTATTATCCTGCTGGCCGGGCTGCTGGGCGTCGCCTTCGCGCTGAGCATCGTCAACCTCAATGTCGCCTTGCCCTATGCGCAGTGGCGGCAGGCGCTGTGGCAGCCGGATGTCGATGATATTGCCCAAATGCTGTTTCATTACAGTTTGTTACCGAGACTGGCTGTTGCGCTGCTGGTGGGCGCCGGGCTGGGACTGGTTGGCGTCCTGTTCCAGCAGGTGCTGCGTAATCCGCTGGCGGAACCGACCACCCTTGGCGTCGCCACCGGCGCGCAGCTGGGGATAACGGTCACCACGTTATGGGCTATTCCCGGCGTGCTGGCGTCGCAATTCGCCGCGCTGGCCGGGGCCTGTCTGGTGGGCGCGCTGGTGTTTGGCGTCTCGTGGGGCAAGCGCCTGTCGCCGGTAACGCTGATCCTGGCGGGGCTGGTGGTCAGCCTTTACTGTGGCGCGCTTAACCAGCTGATGGTGATTTTCCATCACGACCAGCTGCAAAGCATGTTCCTGTGGAGCACCGGGACGCTGACGCAGACCGACTGGAGCGTGGCGCAGCGCCTGTGGCCGCAGCTGCTTGGCGGGGCAATACTCACCTTGCTGCTGCTGCGGCCGCTGACCCTGATGGGGCTCGATGACGGGGTGGCGCGTAACCTCGGGCTGGCGCTGTCCCTGGCGCGCCTCGGCGCCCTGACGCTGGCGATTGTCATCAGTGCGCTGCTGGTGAACGCGGTAGGGATTATCGGCTTTATCGGCCTGTTCGCGCCGCTGCTGGCGAAAATGCTTGGCGCCCGTCGGCTGCTGGCGCGGCTGCTGCTGGCGGCGCTGATCGGCGCGCTGCTCCTGTGGCTTTCCGATCAGGTGATCCTCTGGCTGAGCCGAGTATGGCGGGAAGTCTCCACCGGCTCGGTCACCGCCCTGATTGGCGCGCCGCTGCTGCTGTGGCTGCTGCCGCGGTTGCGCAGCATCAGCGCCCCGGTGATGAACGGCGGCGATAATGTGCAGCCTGAGCGCTATCATGTGCAATGGTTTGTTCTCGCAGGCGTCGCGTTGCTGCTGCTGGCGGTGAGCGTGGCGCTGGCCTTTGGTCGCGATGCCCACGGCTGGCTGTGGGCCCACGGCGATCTGCTGGAGCAACTGCTGCCCTGGCGCTGGCCGCGGGTGCTGTCGGCGCTGTTCGCCGGGGTCATGCTGGCGGTCGCCGGCTGTATTATCCAGCGCCTGACCGGCAACCCGATGGCCAGCCCGGAAGTGCTGGGCATCAGCTCCGGCGCGGCTTTTGGCGTGGTGCTGATGCTGTTCTTCGTGCCTGGCGACGCCTTTGGCTGGCTGCTGCCGGCCGGCAGCCTTGGCGCGGCGGCCACCTTGCTGATCATTATGCTCGCCGCCGGGCGCGGCGGCTTCTCGCCGCATCGGATGCTGCTGGCGGGGATGGCGCTGAGCACCGCCTTCACTATGCTGCTGATGATGCTGCAGGCCAGCGGCGATCCGCGTATGGCGCAGATCCTGACGTGGATCTCGGGGTCGACATATAGCGCGACGCCGGAGAGGGTGGTGCGTAGCGGCGCGGTAATGCTGGCGCTGCTGGCGCTGGCGCCGCTCTGTCGTCGCTGGTTAACCATCCTGCCGCTGGGCGGGGAGGCGGCGCGAGCGGTGGGCATGGCGCTGACGTCATCGCGGATTGTTCTGCTGCTGCTGGCGGCCTGCCTGACGGCGGCGGCGACGCTGACCATCGGCCCGCTGAGCTTTGTCGGGCTGATGGCGCCGCATATCGCGCGGATGATGGGCTTCCGGCGAACCCTACCGCATATGGTGATTTCAGGGCTGACTGGCGGGCTGCTGCTGGTCTTCGCCGACTGGTGCGGACGGATGATGATGTTCCCGTATCAGATCCCGGCGGGGCTACTGTCGACCTTTATCGGCGCGCCTTACTTTATTTATTTGCTGAGAAAGCAGAGTCGCTAACGGTCCTGGATGGCTTCAACATCCCCGGTGGCGCTATCGCTTAC
>NZ_JAGRQY010000202.1:0-2837 GCF_018223905.1 Klebsiella sp. 28 | reverse complement strand
CGCTGCCGTGTGGAAATCCGCCCACCTTGCCGGGCGCTGCTGTCGTGTGGGAATCGGCCCACCTTGCCGGGTGCGTAATTGCATCGGACTTGACTACCCATTTGCATTTTACTTGGTGACCGTTTGCAGATTACTTGACCATCACCAACTAAATCTGTCCCATTAGATTTAGTTGGCGTAAGGCCTTACATCTTAACGGCTGCTGTGTGCCAGAAGCGGACGTTATAGGAAGCAATCTTTTGCCGGATTCGGTAAAACCCCAATTTTTCCGAACCGCACTCGTCCCCGCGCCGTTGTGGCGCTGATAACTACATGTAGTGGTTTTCTCAGATGCTGCCGATACTACATACAGCGGGTGCGGGGGAACCCGCAGGCCAACACTAGGGCAGAACGCGCCGGTTTCTCTGCCGCGCCATTACCGTTATACATACAATAATGCTAATTATTCGCACCATGGCACTTTTTAAATTTAACACCGGAGCCACATGGACAAGGTGTATTCCGCCCTATTTTTTCACCTTTTGATATAACTGATTTAAAGTTATCGCTCTTTGTCGTTTTAGTAGGTAAAAAATCACTTAGTATTTTGTATTCTCTTGATAATCTTTTGGCTTTTTCATTTTGCTCTTTGGTAAATTTCTCTGGGGATATGCTATATATTAGGTCTTCAGATCTTCCTTCTGTATTTTGCGGCTCTGTTGCAATAGTAATTAATTTTTTAATATGTCTGTATTTATTAAAGGCAACCTCAGCATAAGCATTTATATAAGATATACGTTGAATTCTGTAATCAGAGTAACTCAACTTGCTATCGTTAGGAAAAAAAAGGAATAAGTAAAACTTTCCAGGCTCATCGATTGATTCGACCATTCTTGACGTTCTTAGATGAGGCTGAGTTGTTTTTAATTTCTCTTTAAAGTTCTTTGAAAGGTAATATCTAGATTGCCTACTTTCTTTGGCTAATTCTCTAACACCTAATTCATGTGTAGAAAATTCAATTTCACTAAAAAAACCAACGTTAGCTGACAATATACTTGTCGAGAAGTTGTGGATTAGGTTATCCCAGAAAACGCTACCCTTTTTCATTGAGAGCTGATATTGATAATTGAAAGTGGTTTTATAGTTTTTCCATTCACCTTCCGGTATGGTCATCCCTTGATC
Organism: Klebsiella sp. 28; assembly: GCF_018223905.1. Classification (NCBI taxonomy): domain Bacteria; kingdom Pseudomonadati; phylum Pseudomonadota; class Gammaproteobacteria; order Enterobacterales; family Enterobacteriaceae; genus Klebsiella; species Klebsiella sp. 28. Next base: position 1,676 of record NZ_JAGRQY010000202.1, on the reverse strand, counting down.
GTTTCCAATAATTTCTTTTGATATTATGGTTTTATCACCCATAATGTAAGCAGCAAGAGTCTCTTCTTCCCCAGCGCTGACCAATAATGTTCTTTCTCTTACAACCCTCTCTTTTTCGTTAAGGTAGCCAATGAAATCAGTTGCTGTGTTTAACTCGGTTAACAGTAGTTTTAGGGCAGTCTCATCAAGTATATGGACAAAAGTCTTATCAGGATAAACGTCTCCGACACAAAATGGATTTTCTAGACATTGATGGGCGTTTAAAGGAAATATGTTAACTAAAGTAGCAGAGCTGCCTTTTTCTATTTTGTCAAAGTACGAGATCGCCGGATCTGAAATATTATTAGTGACGGCCACCAAATGAAAATTAAAAGAATTATCTATTTTAATGGGGAGGTTAACTGAGCATTCTTTGTCAACAAAAAGTCTTTCGGGATGATCTTTTATAAACTTCTCTGCGCCAAATAACTGTGTGCAAGACTGTATGACTGATTTTTTAAACCATCTCTGCCATGCAACCTTAGGATCTTTGTTTTTATTGTATGTAATAGCTTTATCGGAAAAAATTATTATATCTTTATCAAAAATAACTAATAAGTCACTAACTTCTTTCCCAATTTTATTTTTAGAGTAACCCTCATCGCTATAAACATTAGGATAAGACCAAAGACCAAAAAAAGCATCATCAGCGAACTCTATCAGTTTTTCTTCTGACTGAGTGAATCCGCTACCCCTGATTATTTTTCTAAGCATAAAACTCCATCCCCCTGCGTTGCGTGTAAGAGTCTTGTCAGTTGATAGTACACAAGTCACTGGAGACTGACATCTTTTACAATATGTTCAGGTAGGGTGATAACTAATGCACCTATCAGCCTAGGGAGTATCTATGTTCGGTAAAACGCCAAGTCTGCAAATTCTCACCTTAAAACTCTGCATTATTCGGTAAAACCCTAATTTTGCCGAAAAAAAGCCGCCCCGAAGGACGGCTATAAACCTTTCAGTTTTGCCCGTTCAGGCTTTCACCTTCACAGACTCCGGCACCATTAAAGGAACCAGTTGATCAACTGCAATACAGCCGCAATTAAGGTCAGAATAGCGATAATCAGCTCAATCATTCCCCGCACCTCCATCTCTGTGGCGCGTAGGTTACTAGGCAATCCCCTTTCCTCTAATCCGCCCATCCGGTTATGCCATTCACTTAACCAAAAGAAGAATTTCACCACGCTGCCGCCCAGGCTTCCGGGTGCGAAACCGGAAGAGGGCTATACCGTTGCCGTGTGCTTGCCCACGGTTCGGGTCCTGTTTAGTACCAAATTCGATTTTGAAGAGTCTGAACTGGCTCATCACACAGGCGGCTAAACGGGCTTTACCTCTTTGATCTGAGAGCATTATAAACGGTACAGTGGCTTATTTAATACAGGTTTGATCATATGCCGCGTTAGACGTATAATTAACATGCCAAAAGAAGAATTTCACCTCGCTGTATGCCGGATGCCCGCGAAGCATCACAGGCTACAGAGCAGATAACCCGCCTTGAGCGGGTTTTCTGCTTTATGAGGCCGCCGCCAAGCGGTTTTTTTACGCCTCGTCAGGGCATTCGGTAAAACACCTATTCTCCTGAATCCCACTTGCCGGGCGCCGCTGCCGTGTGGAAATCCGCCCATCTTGCCGGGCGC
>NZ_JAGRQY010000201.1:0-27333 GCF_018223905.1 Klebsiella sp. 28 | reverse complement strand
GCGCAGGCCGCCGCCAGGGCTGCGATGGGGTGGATATCACGCAGCAGCAGCTCGCCAACCACCAGCACTTTCGCCACCAGCACGAAGATCAGCGCCAGCCCGCCGTGGGTGCCCAGCCGGCTGTCGCGCATGATCTCCAGCATCCGATCGCGGGTGCGGGCGGAGAAAATGCCGTCGCAGGTATCAGCCAGCCCGTCAAGGTGGAATCCGCCGGTGAGCAGCGCCAGCGCCAGCACGCCGAACAGCGCCGCCAGCGGGACGCCGCACCACGGCTGCAGGAGGAGCGCCACCGCGCCGGCGATGGCGCCAAGCAGTAAACCGACCAGCGGAAAGGTGACGATACTGCGCTGGTACTGTTCGATCTCCAGGCCCTGAGATAACCGCGCCGGGACCGGCAGGCGGCTGATAAACGAGAGTGCAGCAAAGAATGACTTAATCACGTGAGGTTGACTCCTGTCGGCGAAAGCAGCGGAAGAGTTCTGTCGCGCCCGGTCAGCACCTGAGTTTGTCTTCTGGCGAATCGATCGTCGGAGAGGTGAGAGGTGTTGAGATATCGCCCTGACGCCGCTGCGTCAGATGCCCGGCCAGGATGAGAGAAACCTTTCCGATATCAATACGTTTTTCGCGGGCCAGTATAGCAAAGTGTCGGTGAGGAGAGGCAGTTGCCGGAACAAAGTTTTCGCAGAAAAAAGCAGGGAAGAGAGGGAAACGCGGAACAGCCCGGCGACGATTAACGCCGCCGGACCGGCAGGGTTTAGCCTTCGACTTTGGCTTCGCCCATCACTTTCAGTTTTTTCGAGATGTCGCGGCGCTCTTTGGACAGCTCGGCATTTTTGATGATGTAATCATCAACGCGATCTTCGTAATCGCTCTTCATGCTGGCGATGATGCCCTGGATGGCTTCCACGCTCATGCCCGGTTTGATGTAGTCGCTGAGGTTGTCCAGCAGCAGAACGCGCTTCTGGTTATCACGGATCTTTTTCTCAACGTCCTGAATTTCACGCTGCAGTTTGTTCTTACGACGGTACAGACGAACAAACTCCAGTACGTCCTGGAAAGAAGGCTTAGTTGTTTCCATTTTTACACCCCTAATAATTGAGATTCGGATTCGTAAAGCGACTGCGTTATAGGGCTAACATAACTGCTAGCAGCCGCTGATGACAATGTTTTTTCCTTTGCGTTTATCATAACCCTAAACGCTGCTGAATCGAAACAACCCATGTGGTTACCCGGTGCATCTGATGTTTATTTGCGCAACGCGCGGCAGATCAGATGCGAGAGCAGCTCCAGCTGGCGCGCCAGTTCGATTGAGAGCCAAACATAGCCATGGACCGGGGTTTCCGCCAGGCCGTCATCACCCTGCTCTTTCAGCAGCTGGCGCAATTCGAGGACGATCTCAGTCAGCTTTTCATTGTTGGCGCGCACAGGCTGAGGGTTCCCTTCGTACAGCGCGTGGGCGATGGACAACAGCGTCTGCTGGGTCATCTGCTGCGTCTCCCGCAGGGTGTGCGCATTGAGCATCACGAAGTGACCCGGACGCGTTGCCCACCAGGCGTTGATCTGCAGCTCCAGCATGCAGACGAGGTTGCGGCTGACGGTCTGGATAGCCTCGAAGATCGCCTTCTGGATGTGCGTCTCTTTGCTGGCGGGGGTGATCAGCCCGCGCATTTTAACCACGTCGTTCAGCGCCTGCTGGAGATGCTTTTCCAGCCGCGGTCGATCCACCAGATTTGGCGAGAAGCCGGCCTGGTAGAGGCGGTTAAAGTTGGTGACATAGCTGGCCATCTGGATGCGCCAGTGGATGAACGCCCGCTGCGGCCAGATGCCGGTAAACAGCATCGCCAGCAGCGAGCCGAAGATCACGTCGCCGCTTCGCCACAGCGCGGTATGCATATCGCCGGGCGGCGCCCCGACCACCACCGACAGAGTAATGCCGATCAGCAGCGCCTGATAGGGTTTCTTGCCCAGCGCCAGCCAGCCGCAGAGGAACATCGCCGCCGCGCACCAGAGGACCATCAGCGGCAGGGAGATGAGCTCAAGCTTCAGCGCCACCAGCCCCAGCGCCGAACCGAGGATCGTGCCGCCGATACGCTGAAACGCCCGCGGCACGACGTTACCCCAGAAGGAGATCGGCCCCATCACCACCACCAGAGTGATGAGAGGCCAGGTTCCCTCAGGCACGTTCAGCAGCCGCACCAGCAAAAAGGTGAGCACAAAGGCCAGCGCAATCCGCACACCATGCACCACCCGATAATGGCGATACAAGCGGATCTCAAATGGCTTGAGTGATTTATCAGCGCGCACAACCCTCTCCGGCAAAACGAAAAGGCCAATTGTAACTGCTTTTTCGCCCGGAGCATGCCGGGAATGTAAAAAACCTTGTCCGGAACAGGGGTAAACCGCTACGACGCGACGCGCTCAACGGGAACATACATGTCGATATCCCAGTAGCCGTCGTGGTTGCCGTCGTTAAGATAGACCTCAAAGCAGGGCTGGGGGGCGATGCGATACGCCGTGCTCTGCTGCAGGCTGTCAAAAAACTGCATCCACGGGGTGGCGAAGTCGTAATCCACCACCCGCGCGCGGGCGCAGGCGTAATCCCCGCCGGCAATCGCCGCCAGGATCACCCCTTCGCTGTTGGCGGGAATGACATAATCCTCATCCACGGTGACCGCCGTCGCGCAGCGCAGTTTTTCCGCCAGCACTTCCTCCGGGTTATCGTAGTAGACGGCCACCCATTCGCGGGCGGGCACCTGGTGGTTCTCAACCCACATCATCAGTTGCTCAAACCCCTGCTTGACGGTGTGATTCCAGGGCCCGACCAGATGGAAACCGGCGATGGTTTTCTTGCCGAGGGTGGTGATGCTGTAGTTCATCTTGCCTCCTTTGGAGATAAATTACTGTATGAATATACAGTTAATTTAACAGGAGATCCCCCCTCAGTATGTGCGCGAATTCACAGAGTCGCCACCACACTGCTGTAAAAACAGGCGCCCCGCCAGCACGAGCGACAGACGAAAAAAAACCGCCTGCAAAGAGGCGGTTGGCGTGGTTACAGCTCGTGATGCAGGTAATCGCTCATTCGCGAGAACACTCCGCCTTTATTGATGCTTTCGAGGGTGACCAGCGGATAGTGCCCCACCACCTTGTCGCCGTCATACAGTGAAATCTCGCCAACCCGCTGATTGGCGGCGATCGGCGCCTCAAGATCCTTCTTATCCAGCACATATTTCGCTTTAATGCGCGACACTTCCGCCTTCGGCAGGGCTAACCAGAAATCCTGATCGGTGCCGAGCTTAATCTGCTCTTTATCGCCGTACCAGATACGCTCGGTGCCGACCTTCTGCCCCTTCTGCAGCACCTGCACGGTGTCGAAGTTCTGCTGCCCCCAGTGCAGCAGTTTAGCGGCCTGCTGCTCGCGGCCTTTCGGACTGTCCGCCCCCATCACCACGGCGATCAGCCGGCGCTGGCCATCCACCGCCGAGGCGATCAGGTTGAACCCGGCCCCCGAGGTGTGGCCGGTTTTCAGGCCATCGACGTTCATCGTTTTATCCCACAGCAGACCGTTACGGTTTTGCTGGGTGATCCCGTTCCACGTCAGGCTTTTCTGGCTGTACATGTGGTAGACGTCTGGTTCGCCATGAATAATCGCCCGCGAGAGCACCGCGAGGTCATAGGCCGAACTGTGCTGGCCCGGGGCGTCGAGGCCGTGGACGGTTTCGAAATGGGTGTCCCGCAGGTGCAGTTTTTCGACATACTGATTCATCAGGGCAACAAACTGCGGCTGGCCGCCGGCGACATAGTCGGCCAGCGCGACGCAGGCGTCGTTACCGGAGTCGACAATCAGCCCGCGGCTGAGGTCGCGGACGCTGACGCGATCCCCTGGCTTTAAGAACATCAGCGATGACCCGTCGAACACCGGGTTGCCCTTCGCCCAGGCGTCTTTACCCACGGTGACGATATCGTCAAAGGTGATACGATGGCTGTCGATGGCGCGATCGACCACGTAGCCGGTCATCAGTTTGGTCAGACTGGCAGGATTGCGCTGCTGATGTTCGTTACCCGCGGTCAGGACCTGACCGGTGGTGTAATCCATCAGCACCCAGGAGCCAGCCTGAATGGAAGGCGGCGCGACCGTAGCAGGTAAGTCGACGGCAAATGCGCAGGAAACGCTCGAAGCGAGCAAAGATACAGCAATAAACAAACGGCCTTTCAACGGCATATCCTCTAGATTTACAGATCCGCCGTCCTTTTTACGGAACTTCGCGTTTCATATCAGGGTTTAATTGCAAGAAAATATGACACAGCAGAGGAAGTTGCTTGCCGCGACCCTTCTGATGACCGGTCAAATCGTTTACCATACCGGTCGCACGCCACCACGGATAATGAACAGACTATGCAAGATAGCGTCAACCAGCCCGGATTTTTATTCCACGATTATGAAACCTTCGGCACCAGCCCTTCCCTCGACCGGCCGGCGCAGTTCGCCACCATCCGCACCGACGCGGAGCTGAATGTGCTCGGCGAGCCCGAAGTGTTTTACTGCAAACCCGCTGACGATTACCTGCCGCAGCCGCAGGCGGTGATGATCACCGGGATCACGCCGCAGGAAGCGCTGGCCAAAGGGGATAATGAGGCCACATTTGCCCGCCGCATCCACGATCTGTTCACGGTGCCGCAAACCTGTATCGTCGGCTATAACAACGTGCGCTTTGATGACGAAGTGACGCGGAATATCTTCTATCGCAACTTCTATGACCCTTATGCCTGGAGCTGGCAGCACGATAACTCGCGCTGGGATCTGCTCGACGTGATGCGCGCCTGCTATGCCCTGCGCCCGGAAGGGATCACCTGGCCGGAAAATGACGAGGGTCTGCCGAGCTTCCGGCTTGAACATCTGACCGTCGCCAACGGCATTGAACACCAGAACGCCCATGACGCGATGGCCGACGTGTATGCCACCATCGCCATGGCGAAGCTGGTGAAAACCCAGCAGCCGCGGCTGTTTGATTATCTCTACAGCCACCGCAATAAGCGCAAGCTGGCGACGCTCATCGACGTGCCGCAGATGAAGCCCCTGGTGCATGTCTCCGGCATGTTTGGCGCCGCGCGCGGCAACACCAGCCTGGTGGCGCCCCTGGCCTGGCATCCGGAAAACCGCAATGCGGTGATAATGGTCGATCTGGCGGGCGATATGGCGCCGCTGCTGGAACTGGATGCCGATGCCCTGCGCGAGCGGCTTTACACCCCGCGCGCCGAGCTTGGCGATCTGCCGGCGGCGCCGATCAAGCTGGTGCATCTCAATAAATGTCCGGTACTGGCCCAGGCCAATACCCTGCGCCCGCAGGATGCCGACCGGCTGGGGATCTCTATTCAGCGCTGTCTGGAGAACGCCCAGCTGCTGCGGGCGAATCCGCAGGTGCGCGAGAAGGTAGTGGCGGTCTATGCCGAAGCCGAACCCTTCGTGCCGTCCGAAAACGTCGACTCCCAGCTTTACAATGGGTTCTTTAGCGATGCCGACCGCGCGGCGATGAAAATCGTGCTGGAAACCGAACCGCGCAATCTGCCGGCGCTGGATATCACCTTCGCCGACCAGCGTATCGAACGCCTGCTGTTTAACTATCGGGCGCGCAACTTCCCCGGCACGCTCGATGAACATGAGCAGCAGCGCTGGTTAGAGCATCGTCGTCAGGTGTTTACGCCAGAGTTTTTGCAGGCCTATGCCGATGAGCTGCAGATGCTGTATCAGCAGTATGCGGATGATAAAGAGAAGCTGGCGCAGCTGAAAGCGCTGTGGCAGTACGCGCAGGATATTGTCTGATTGGCTGAAATTCCCGGGTTGCGGCTAACGCCTTACCCGGGCTACAAACTCAGTTGGGTGTCCAACTTTTGGGGGCAGTCCAGCAGCGCCGCCGGGCATTGCGTCCCCAGTTCACGCTTACCTTTTTGCCCGGTGGCGGCTTCGCCTTACCGGGCCTGGGCGCTGGTACCAGAGTAGCCCGGGTAAGACGCCTCGCGTCGCACCCGGGAACGTTGCTTAGCTTTTCGCGCGGCTGGCGATGATTTCATCCGCCACATTACGCGGCGCTTCCGCGTAATGGTGGAACTCCATGCTGTAGGTTGCCCGTCCCTGCGACATCGAGCGCAGCGTGGTGGAATAACCAAACATCTCCGCCAGCGGCACGTCGGCGCGGATGATCTGGCTGCCGAAGCGCTCTTCCATCCCCTGCACCATCCCGCGACGGGAAGAGAGATCGCCCATAATATTCCCGGCGTACTCTTCCGGCGTCTCCACCTCGACGTGCATCACCGGCTCAAGGATCACCGGATCCGCTTTGCGCGCGCCTTCCCGGAAGCCAAAGATCGCCGCCATGCGGAACGCCATCTCCGAAGAGTCCACGTCGTGGTACGACCCAAAGGTCAGGGTCGCTTTCACGTCAACCACCGGATAACCCGCCAGCACGCCGGTGCCCATCGCTTCGCGCAGCCCTTTCTCCACGGAAGGGATGTACTCGCGCGGCACCACGCCGCCTTTGGTGGCGTCCTCGAAGACGAAACCGCTGCCCGGCTCCAGCGGCTCCAGGGTCAGTACGACGTGGCCATACTGCCCTTTGCCGCCGGACTGGCGCACAAATTTGCCTTCCACGTCCGTCACTTTCTTGCGCAGGGTTTCGCGGTAGGTGACCTGCGGACGGCCAATGTTGGCCTCGACGCCAAACTCGCGCTTCATCCGGTCGACAATGATCTCCAGATGCAGCTCACCCATGCCGGAGATAATCGTCTGGCCGGACTCTTCATCGGTATGCAGACGGAACGACGGATCTTCCGCCGCCAGCCGCTGCAGCGCGATGCCCATTTTCTCCTGGTCCGCTTTGGTCTTCGGCTCAATCGCCAGCGAAATCACCGGCTCCGGAAACTCCATCCGTTCGAGGGTAATCACCGCATCCGGATCGCATAACGTATCGCCGGTGGTCACATCCTTCAGACCGACGCAGGCCGCGATATCCCCGGCGTGCAGTTCGTCAACTTCGTGACGGTCGTTGGCCTGCATCAGCACGATACGCCCGATGCGCTCTTTCTTACCCTTCACCGGGTTCCACACCGCATCGCCTTTCTTCAGCGTCCCGGAGTAGACGCGGATAAAGGTCAGCTGGCCGACGTAGGGGTCGGTCATCAGTTTGAACGCCAGCGCCGACAACGGCTCATCGTCGCTCGGATGGCGTTCCGCCGGCTGGCCTTGCTCATCGACGCCCTGTATCGCCGGAATATCCAGCGGCGATGGCATCAGCTCCACCACCGCATCGAGCATGCGCTGCACGCCTTTGTTTTTAAAAGCGCTCCCGCAGAGCACCGCCTGGATCTCCCCCTTCACCGTGCGCTGGCGCAGGCCGGCGACGATCTCCGCCTCGTCCAGCGCACCGGTTTCCAGGTATTTATCCATCAGCTCATCGCTGGCTTCCGCCGCCGCCGAGACCATTTTCTCCCGCCACTGCTGCGCCGTCGCCAACAGATCGTCAGGGACTGGCCCATAGCTAAAGGTCATGCCCTGGGTGGCGTCATCCCACAGGATGGCGCGCATTTTCACCAGGTCGACGACGCCGGTGAAATGCTCTTCAGCGCCAATGGGGATCACAATCGGCACCGGGTTAGCCTTCAGGCGGTCGATCATCATCTGCACCACGCGGAAGAAGTCCGCCCCCGGGCGGTCCATCTTGTTGACGAAGGCCAGCCGCGGAACGTGGTATTTATTCGCCTGGCGCCAGACGGTCTCCGACTGGGGCTGCACCCCGCCGACGGAGTCATACACCATCACCGCGCCGTCGAGCACGCGCATGGAACGCTCCACCTCAATGGTGAAATCCACGTGCCCCGGGGTGTCGATGATATTGATCCGGTGCGGCTCGAAGCTGCGGTCCATCCCCGGCCAGAAGCAGCTTACCGCCGCCGAGGTAATGGTGATCCCGCGCTCTTGCTCCTGGGCCATCCAGTCGGTGGTTGCCGCGCCATCGTGTACTTCACCCAGCTTATGGCTCATCCCGGTATAAAACAGGATGCGCTCGGTGGTGGTGGTTTTACCGGCATCGATATGCGCGGAGATACCGATGTTGCGATAACGTTCGAGAGGGATGGGTCGGGGCATGATGCGTCCTTAGTCGTTTTGACGGTCAGTCTGCGGTCGGAATGATCCGCAGTTCATTTAACTGCGTCTATCATAGTACAACTGTACGAGTATATTCGAACTATTTTTGCTATCATTACGATTGGGCAGGTTGCGGCGGCGCGCGTGGTATCAGAACCGGAGTTTGGGTATAGTAGCCGCCAGCCGCCGATATGGGCTGCGGCTGCCATGCGCCGCGCCACCGCCGACACAGGATTATTATGATCGCCAATCACCCCGAACGAGAACAAATTCGCCTGGAAAATGTCCTTTCCGCGCTCGGTAACCCACTGCGACTGGAGATCATCCGCACGCTGGCCGACGGCAGCGAGCAGAGCTGCAACGCCCTGCGCCAGGAGGAGGTGGCCAAGTCCACCATGACCCACCACTGGCGCGTCCTGCGCGACAGCGGTGTGATCTGGCAGCGGCCTCAGGGACGGGAGAATATGATTTCGCTGCGCCGGGAAGATCTGGACGCCCGTTTTCCCGGCCTGCTGGATACGCTGCTGAAAGTTATGGTGCAGGCAGGATAAGCTCTTCTGCCGGGTGGCGCTTCGCTTACCCGGCCTACATAACTATTAAATTTCAGAAGGTTAACCATCACCGTAGGCCCGCGCAAGCGCAGCGCCGCCGGGCAAAAGATATCGCACCGAGCCAAACGAAAAAAAAGCCGGAGGTTTCCCTCCGGCTTTTCTCATTCACACTACGCTATGCCTTAGGCCACATCTTCGTACTGCGGCACCGGGTTGCGGAAGCTTTTGGTCACGCAGGCCAGATAGACCAGACCGATACCGGCCCAGATCAGGCCCAGAATCATCGAGCTCTCTTCCAGGTTGACCCACAGCGCGCCAACGGTCAGGGCGCCGCACATCGGCAGGAACAGATACTGGAAGTGGTCTTTCAGCGTCTTGTTGCGTTTCTCACGGATCCAGAACTGGGAAATCACCGACAGGTTAACGAAGGTAAACGCCACCAGCGCACCAAAGTTAATCAGCGCCGTCGCCATCACCAGGTCGAAGTTAATCGCCAGCAGCGCAATCGCGCCGACCAGGATGATGTTCATCGCCGGAGTGCGCCAGGTCGGGTGCACGTAGCCGAAGAAGCTTTTCGGGAACACGCCGTCGCGGCCCATAACGTACATCAGACGCGCCACGCCAGCGTGCGCCGCCATACCGGACGCCAGTACGGTGATGGTGGAGAAGATCAGCGCGCCAACCTGGAAGGCTTTACCTGCCACGTAGAGCATAATTTCCGGCTGTGACGCATCCGGATCTTTAAAGCGCGAGATATCCGGGAAGTACAGCTGCAGGAAGTAGGTGGCAAAGATGAAGATCAGGCCGCCGATCAGCGCGGTCAGGAAGATCGCGCGCGGAATGACGCGCTCTGCATCTTTGGTCTCTTCAGACAGGTTGCTGATGCCATCGAAACCGGTAAACGAGAAGCACAGGATCGTCGCCCCGGTAATCATCGGGATCACGTGCGCGTCACCGGACCAGAACGGACGGCTGCTGGCCAGCGTACCGGCGCCCTCGCCTTCAAACACGCCATAAATCACCATGCCGAGGATAACGGCGATCAGCACCACCTGCAGCACCACGATCACGGTGTTGAAGTTGGCCACGGATTTAATGCTGCGCAGGTTAAAGGCTGTCATAAAGGCGACCAGCGCGATAACAAACACCCACGACGGAATCGAAGGCACCAGCGCTTCAAAATAGATTTTCGCCAGCAGAATGTTGATCATCGGCGCGAACAGGTAGTCGAGCAGCGAGGACCAACCCACCATAAAGCCAACGGTCGGGCTGATGGATTTCTGCGCATAGGTATACGCCGAGCCGGCAGAAGGGTAACGACGTACCAGCTTGCCATAGCTCAGAGCAGTAAACAGGATAGCGATTAACGCAAAGGCGTAGGCCGTCGGCACGTGACCGTCGGTCATACCAGAGACGATACCAAACGTATCGAACAGCGTCATCGGCTGCATATAGGCCAGGCCCATCATTACAACCGGAACTAACGTAAGCGTTTTACGTAATTCCACGCGAGAGGTATTTGGAGTAGCGTTATGCGACATAGTTATCCCCTTTTACGGTGAACGCCAGCGCGTAAGCAAAAAATTGCCCCATTTCTTTCTATTCCTCAGCGACAACGACTGTCGGTTTTTAGTAAATATCTATCCGGTACGAAGCCCGGCCTCTTGGTATTGAATGATGTGTCTTTCGACCAAAAAAATAACCGACACTTTAAAAAAAAGCGTCGGCTAGTCTCTGGTTTTCAGGCCGCATATTTTGCAACAAATTCAACGGCGTTGACAAGATGTTATGAAGTTCATTGCGTAAGCATAATTTTTAACGTGCTAATATCTATACGGTTTCCGTATGATAAATTGTAAAAATAGCACTATTTGCTAATAGCGTTTCCCGCCACCATTTGCCAGCCAAACCGCAGGTGGCGTCATTCCAGGCGATCCACGCGCGTTGACGAGGCGAAAGCCCGCGCACGGTCATGCAGACCAGCTCGCCGCTGTCCAGCAGACCCTGCACCTGATAGCGCGGCAGGCACCCCCAGCCCAGCCCCAGGCGCAGCAGCGCCAGCTGCCCCGCGGCGTCACACACCGTCAGGGTCTCCTGATCGCTGAGTAGCGCCCCGCCCTCGCCGGTGGCCACCGCCCGGTAACGGCGCAGGGTTCGCCAGCTCAACGGTGCGCGGTGTCGCGCCAGCGGATGCTGTGGGGCAACGACCAGCAGCAGCTCCAGCTCGCCGAGGGGGAGACAGTCATAACCGCTCAGCGGCGGCGGTTCGCCGAGCGCCCCCAGCAGCAGATCGGCCTGCCCGTCAGTCAGCGGCCGCCAGTCCAGCAGGGAGGGGTTCAGCGTGAAGTGCAGCCGGGTCAGCGGCTGTTGTTGATAAAATGCAGCGATTGGCGGCGAGAGCAGCGCCACGGGAAAGGTGCTGTCCACCGCCAGACGAAGGCTATTCTCCCACCCCTGCTGCAGCTTAACCGCCCGGATCTCCAGTTCGCGGGCGATATGCAGCACCTCCCGCCCTTTCACAGCAGCATCTGTCCGCTGGGGGTAAAGCGCGCGCGATGGCCGCTGCGGTCGAGCAGCTGAATATTGAGATCGCTTTCCAGGCGGTGAATGGTGTAGCTCAGCGCCGAGGGCGTTTTAAAGAGCTTTGCCGACGCGGCGGCAAAGCTCCCCTCTTTTTCCAGGGCATCCAGGATCACGAGGACATCCAGCAGTGGTTTCATCGCTACCCCCCTTACGGTATGCGAATCACCGCTGGCGGATCACTCCATCGGCATCACCAGCGGATCGGGGTACTGGTACTCAAACCCCAGCTCATTGCAGATTCGATTGCCATCCACAATCTTGCCCTGGCCGCCGTCCGGGCTGTCGCTGAACACCGGCGGCGGCAGACCGAGCTCGCGGGCCATCTGCGGATAAAAGAGGCCGCGCGCCGGATGGCGGGGCGCACATAGATTATAGATGTGCCCGCCCTTCGGGGCCTGCAGCAGCAGTTCGATAGCGGCCACCACATCCTGCAAATGCACCAGATTGACCACGTGCTGGCCATCCGGCGCCGACTTGCCGGCGAAAAAACGTCCCGGATGGCGGGAAGGCCCCACCAGCCCGGCCAGGCGCAGAATATCCACCGACGTCCCCGGCAGGTTGTGCAGCCAGTCCTCCAGCTCCTTGAGCACCTGTCCGCTGGCGGTTTGCGGCAGACGCGGGGAATTCTCCTTCACCGTACCGTTGACGTTGCCATACACCGAGGTGGAGCTGGTGAAGACGATCCGCGGAATATGGTACGCCAGCGCGGTATCGACGATCTCCTGCACCGCCTGTAGATAAAACCCTTCCCCTGCCCCGGTACGCCGGGCCGGCAGGGTGATCACCAGCGCATCGACGTTCATCAGCGCGTCGAGGTCCTCGGTATCACAGACCAGCTGCGGCTCCAGGCGCAGCGGATAGCTGTCGATCCCGCACATCCGCGCCGCCTCCACGCCATCCTGCGTAGTTTTACTGCCGGTGACCTGCCAGCCTCGCGCCGTCAACGACAGCGCCAGCGGCATCCCCAGCCATCCCAAACCGACTATCGCGACCTTTTTCATCCCAGGCTCCTGACTCTTTCGCTGTGCTGATTACAGGCTACGCCAGCCAGCGGCAACTGACAATTTCTTCGCTCAATATGAAATGAATTAATGATAGAAAAAAGCCCTTGCTTTCTGCGGCGGAAGTGGTTTAGGTTAAAGGACATCAAATGCATAGTCATTCACAGAGAATTTTTATGAACCGCGTTCAATTTAAACACCACCATCATCACCATCATCCTGACTAGTCTTTCAGGCGATGTGTGCTGGAAGACGTTTGGATCTTCCAGTGGTGCATGAACGCGCAGAGAGCCCCCGGAAGATTCACTTCCGGGGGCTTTTTTTTGGACCAAATTCGGACAGATTCAGACAGGTATTCAGAGGAAAAGAACAATGTTAGACAACACCCGTTTACGCATAGCTATTCAGAAATCAGGCCGTTTAAGCGAAGATTCACGCGAATTACTCAGCCGCTGCGGCATTAAAGTCAATTTGCACACCCAGCGTCTGATTGCGCTGGCGGAAAATATGCCAATCGATATTCTGCGCGTGCGTGATGACGATATCCCGGGCCTGGTGATGGACGGTGTTGTCGACCTCGGCATTATCGGCGAAAACGTGCTGGAAGAAGAGCTGCTCAGCCGCCGCGCCCAGGGCGAAGACCCGCGCTACTTCACCCTGCGCCGTCTCGACTTCGGCGGCTGCCGCCTGTCGCTGGCGACTCCGGTGGATGAAGCCTGGAACGGCCCGGCGGCGCTGGACGGCAAACGTATCGCCACCTCTTACCCGCACCTGCTGAAGCGCTACCTCGATCAAAAAGGTATCTCCTTTAAATCCTGTCTGCTGAACGGCTCCGTGGAAGTGGCGCCGCGCGCCGGCCTCGCCGACGCCATTTGCGACCTCGTCTCCACCGGCGCCACCCTGGAAGCTAACGGCCTGCGCGAAGTGGAAGTAATCTACCGCTCCAAAGCCTGTCTGATCCAGCGCGACGGCGAAATGGCCGACGCCAAACAGCAGCTGATTGACCGCCTGCTGACCCGTATTCAGGGCGTGATTCAGGCCCGCGAGTCGAAATACATCATGATGCACGCCCCGACCGAACGCCTGGAAGAAGTGGTTGCCCTGCTGCCGGGCGCCGAGCGGCCGACTATTCTGCCGCTGGCAGGCGACAAGCAGCGCGTGGCGATGCACATGGTCAGCAGCGAAACCCTGTTCTGGGAGACCATGGAAAAACTGAAGGCGCTGGGCGCCAGCTCCATTCTGGTGCTGCCGATTGAGAAAATGATGGAGTAATCGGCCAGCCGGTCACAGGACACACAGGGGAATACAATCATGAGCTTCAACACAATCATCGACTGGAACGGCTGTAGCGCAGACCAACAACAGCAACTCTTAACGCGCCCGGCGATTTCCGCCTCCGACAGCATCAGTAAAACGGTGACGGAGATCCTGAATAACGTCAAAGCCAACGGCGACGCGGCGCTGCGCGAATACAGCGCGAAGTTTGATAAAACCACCGTCGCCGCGCTGCAGGTGAGCGAGGCGGAGATCGCCGCCGCCGGCGAGCGCCTCAGCGATGAGCTGAAGCAGGCGATGGCGGTGGCGGTGAAAAACATTGAGACCTTCCACAACGCGCAACAGCTGCAGGCGGTGGATGTCGAAACGCTGCCGGGGGTGCGCTGCCAGCAGGTCACCCGCCCTATCGCCTCCGTCGGACTGTACATTCCCGGCGGCTCAGCGCCGCTGTTCTCCACGGTGCTGATGCTGGCGACGCCGGCGCGCATCGCCGGCTGTCAGCAGGTGGTGCTCTGCTCGCCGCCGCCGATTGCCGATGAGATCCTCTATGCCGCACAGCTGTGCGGCGTAAAAACCATCTTTAACGTCGGCGGCGCCCAGGCCATCGCCGCCCTCGCCCTCGGTACCGAGTCGGTGCCGAAGGTAGATAAAATCTTTGGCCCGGGCAACGCTTACGTCACGGAAGCCAAACGCCAGGTCAGCCAGCGTCTGGACGGCGCAGCCATCGACATGCCGGCCGGCCCGTCGGAAGTGCTGGTGATCGCCGACAGCGGCGCCAACCCGGACTTTGTCGCCTCCGACCTGCTGTCGCAGGCGGAACACGGCCCGGACTCGCAGGTGATCCTCCTGACCCCGGACGCCGACATGGGCAGCCGCGTCGCCGAAGCCGTGGAGCGCCAGCTGGCCGCCCTGCCGCGCGCGGAAACCGCCCGCGTGGCGCTCTCCGCCAGCCGGATCATCGTGGCCCGCGATCTGGCGCAGTGCGTGGCTATCTCCAACCAGTACGGCCCGGAGCATCTGATCATTCAGACCCGTCAGGCCCGCGAGCTGGTGGACAACATCACCAGCGTCGGTTCCGTTTTCCTTGGCGACTGGTCACCGGAATCCGCGGGCGACTACGCCTCGGGCACCAACCACGTCCTGCCGACCTATGGGTATACCGCCACCTGCTCAAGCCTCGGTCTGGCCGACTTCCAGAAGCGGATGACCGTGCAGGAGCTGTCGCGCGACGGCTTTGCCGCCCTCGCCTCAACGATTGAGATCCTGGCCGCCGCCGAGCGCCTTGACGCCCACAAAAACGCCGTAACGCTGCGCGTTGCCGCCCTGAAGGAGCAAGCATGAGCATTGAAGATTTAGCCCGCGCCAACGTCCGCGCGCTGACCCCGTATCAATCCGCTCGTCGGCTGGGCGGCAAAGGCGACGTCTGGCTCAACGCCAACGAATTCCCTACCGCCGTAGCCTTCCAGCTTACCGAACAGACGCTGAACCGCTATCCTGAGCCGCAGCCGAAGGCCGTGATTGAGAGCTACGCCCGCTACGCCGAGGTCAAACCGGAGCAGGTGCTGGTCAGCCGCGGCGCCGACGAAGGCATCGAGCTGCTGATCCGCGCCTTCTGTGAGCCCGGCGAAGACGCGGTGCTCTACTGCCCGCCGACCTACGGCATGTACAGTGTCAGCGCCGAGACCATCGGCGTCGAGTGCCGCACCGTGCCGACGCTGGCCGACTGGCAGCTCGACCTGCCGGGCATCGAAGCGCGGCTGGACGGCGTGAAGGTGGTCTTCGTCTGCAGCCCGAACAACCCGACCGGGCAGATTATCGACCCGCAGTCGATGCGCGACCTGCTGGAGATGACCCGCGGCAAAGCCATCGTGGTGGCCGACGAAGCCTATATTGAATTCTGCCCGCAGGCGACGCTGGCCGGCTGGCTCAGCGACTATCCGCACCTGGTGTTGCTGCGCACGCTGTCCAAAGCCTTCGCCCTCGCCGGCCTGCGCTGCGGTTTCACCCTCGCCAACGCCGAGGTGATCAACGTGCTGCTGAAAGTGATCGCCCCGTACCCGCTCTCCACGCCGGTGGCCGATATCGCCGCCCAGGCCCTGAGCCCGGAGGGGATCGCCGCGATGCGCCAGCGCGTGGCGCAGATCCTTGACGAGCGCCGCTACCTGGTGGAACAGCTGCGCGGCATCGCCTGCGTGGAGCAGGTCTTCGATTCCGAGACCAACTATGTGCTGGCGCGGATAACCGCCTCCAGCGCAGTGTTTAAATCTTTGTGGGATCAGGGCATTATCTTACGTGACCAGAATAAACAACCTTCATTAAGCGGCTGTTTGCGTATCACTATCGGTACCCGTGCCGAGAGCCAGCGCGTGATTGACGCCTTGACTGCGGAGAATGTATGACCCAGAAGTATCTCTTTATTGACCGTGACGGCACCCTGATTTCCGAACCGCCGGAGGATTTCCAGGTGGACCGGTTCGACAAGCTGGCGTTTGAGCCGCAGGTGATCCCGGCGCTGCTGAAGCTGCAGCAGGAAGGCTATAAGCTGGTGATGATCACCAATCAGGATGGCCTGGGAACCGACAGTCTGCCGCAGGAAGCGTTTGATGGCCCACACAACCTGATGATGCAGATCTTCGCCTCGCAGGGCGTTAACTTTGAAGAGGTGCTGATTTGTCCGCACTTCCCGGGCGACAACTGCGCCTGCCGCAAGCCAAAAACGCAGCTGGTGCTGCCGTGGCTGGAAGAGGGCGTGCTGGATAAAGCCCACAGCTATGTGATTGGCGACCGGGCCACCGACCTTGAGCTGGCGGATAACATGGGAATTACCGGTCTGCGTTATGACCGCGAGACCCTGGACTGGCCGACCATCTGCGAGCAGCTGACCCGCCGCGACCGCTATGCCCACGTCGAGCGCATCACCAAAGAGACCCAGGTGGATGTGAAAGTGTGGCTGGACCGCGAAGGCGGCAGCAAGATCCATACCGGCGTCGGCTTTTTTGACCATATGCTCGACCAAATCGCCACCCACGGCGGCTTCCGCATGGAGGTTAACGTCGGCGGCGATCTGTACATCGACGACCACCACACGGTGGAGGATACCGGCCTGGCCCTCGGCGAAGCCCTGAAGCTGGCCCTTGGCGACAAGCGCGGCATCAACCGCTTCGGCTTCGTGCTGCCGATGGACGAGTGTCTCGCCCGCTGCGCGCTGGATATCTCCGGCCGTCCGCACCTGGAGTATAAGGCAGACTTCACCTATCAGCGCGTCGGCGATCTGAGCACCGAGATGGTGGAACACTTCTTCCGCTCGCTCTCCTACACCATGGCGGTGACCCTGCACCTGAAAACCAAGGGCAAGAACGATCACCACCGCGTGGAGAGCCTGTTCAAAGCCTTTGGCCGTACGCTGCGCCAGGCGATCCGCGTCCAGGGCGATGCCCTGCCGTCTTCCAAAGGGGTGCTGTAATGAATGTGGTGATCCTTGATACCGGCTGCGCCAACCTCAATTCGGTGAAATCGGCGATTGGCCGCCACGGCTATGAGCCGGTGGTCAGCCGCGATCCGGAAGTGGTATTGCGTGCCGATAAACTGTTTCTTCCCGGCGTCGGCACCGCCCAGGCGGCGATGGATCAGCTGCGCGACCGGGAGCTGATCGACCTGATCAAAGCCTGTACCCAGCCGGTGCTGGGGATTTGCCTGGGCATGCAGCTGCTCGGCAAGCGCAGCGAGGAGAACAACGGCGTCGATCTGCTGGGCATTATCGAAGAAGAGGTGCCGAAGATGACCGACCACGGTCTGCCGCTGCCGCACATGGGCTGGAACCGGGTGTATGCCAAAGCTGGCGATCGGCTGTTCCGCGGCATTGAAGAAGGCGCGTATTTCTACTTCGTGCACAGCTACGCCATGCCGGTCAACCCGTACACCATCGCCCAGTGCAATTACGGCGAGGCGTTCACCGCCGCGGTGCAGAAAGATAACTTCTTTGGCGTGCAGTTCCACCCGGAGCGCTCCGGGAGCGCCGGGGCGCAGCTGCTGAAAAACTTCCTGGAGATGTGATGATTATTCCTGCTTTAGATTTAATCGACGGCACCGTCGTTCGTCTCCACCAGGGCGATTACGGCCAGCAGCGCGACTATGGCAGCGATCCGCTGCCGCGCCTGCAGTCCTATGCCGCTCAGGGAGCGGAAGTCCTGCACCTGGTCGATCTGACCGGGGCGAAGGATCCGGCGAAGCGCCAAATCCCGCTGCTGAAATCGCTGGTCGCCGGCGTTGACGTCCCGGTACAGGTCGGCGGCGGCGTGCGGACCGAAGCGGATGTCGCGGCCCTGCTTGAGGCCGGCGTCGCCCGCGTGGTGGTCGGCTCCACCGCGGTGAAGTCCCCAGAGGAAGTGAAAGGCTGGTTTAAACGCTTTGGCCCAGAACGGCTGGTGCTCGCCCTCGACGTGCGTATCGACGCCGACGGCAATAAGCAGGTGGCGGTCAGCGGCTGGCAGGAAAACTCCGGCGTGACGCTGGAGGAGCTGGTGGAAAGTTATCTGCCGGTCGGCCTGCAGCACGTGCTGTGCACCGATATCTCCCGCGACGGCACCCTGGCGGGTTCTAACGTCTCGCTGTACGAGGAAGTCTGCGCCCGCTATCCGCAGGTGGCGTTTCAGTCATCCGGCGGCATCGGCGATCTCAAAGATATTGCCGCGCTGCGCGGCACCGGGGTGCGCGGCGTGATTGTCGGCCGCGCGCTGCTGGAAGGTAAATTCAACGTAACGGAGGCCATTCAATGCTGGCAAAACGGATAATCCCCTGCCTCGACGTCCGCGACGGCCAGGTAGTGAAAGGCGTGCAGTTCCGTAATCACGAGATCATTGGCGACATCGTCCCGCTGGCCAAGCGCTATGCCGACGAAGGGGCCGACGAACTGGTGTTCTATGATATCACCGCCTCCAGCGACGGTCGGGTGGTCGACAAAAGCTGGGTGTCGCGGGTAGCGGAAGTGATTGATATTCCTTTCTGCGTGGCGGGCGGGATCAAGTCGCTGGAAGACGCGGCGCAGATCCTCTCCTTCGGCGCCGATAAGATCTCGATTAACTCCCCTGCTCTCGCCGACCCGACGCTGATCACCCGCCTTGCCGACCGCTTTGGCGTGCAGTGTATCGTGGTGGGGATTGATACCTGGTTTGATGCAGAGACCGGCAAGTATCACGTCAACCAGTATACCGGCGACGAGAGCCGCACCCGGGTGACGCAGTGGGAAACCCTCGACTGGGTGGAGGAAGTGCAGAAGCGCGGCGCAGGCGAGATCGTTCTCAATATGATGAACCAGGACGGGGTGCGCAACGGTTACGACCTGCAGCAGCTGGCGAAGGTTCGCGCGGTGTGCCACGTCCCGCTGATCGCCTCCGGCGGCGCGGGCACTATGGAACACTTCCTCGAAGCCTTCCGCGACGCCGACGTTGACGGCGCGCTGGCGGCCTCGGTATTCCACAAACAGATTATTAATATTGGCGAACTGAAAGCGTACCTGGCGGCACAGGGCGTGGAGATAAGGGTATGTTGACTGAACAGCTGGACTGGGAAAAAACGGACGGCATGATGCCGGCCATCGTGCAGCACGCCGTATCCGGCGAAGTGCTGATGCACGGCTACATGAACAAGGAGGCGCTGGAGAAAACCGAAGCCACCGGCAAGGTCACCTTTTACTCGCGCACCAAGCAGCGGCTGTGGACCAAGGGTGAAACCTCGGGCCATGTCCTCAATGTAGTGAGCATCACGCCGGACTGTGACAACGATACGCTGCTGGTGCTGGTAAACCCGATCGGACCGACCTGCCACAAAGGCACCACAAGCTGCTTCGGCGAAACCGGCCACCAGTGGCTGTTCCTCTATCAGCTGGAGCAGCTGCTGGCCGAGCGTAAACACGCCGACCCGGAGAGCTCCTACACGGCGAAGCTGTATGCCAGCGGCACCAAGCGTATTGCGCAGAAAGTGGGGGAAGAAGGCGTGGAGACCGCGCTGGCCGCCACGGTGAACGACCGCTTCGAGCTGAAGAATGAGGCGTCGGACCTGATGTATCACCTGCTGGTGCTGCTGCAGGACCAGGGGCTGGATCTCGGGGAAGTGATTGATAATTTAAGAGCACGGCATAGGTAATAATAGCAAAGGGAGGTGTTAATATGCCTCCCTGCATAACTTTGCTCGTTAATCAGGAGTATTTCTCTGCAACTAAAATAAGCATGAAGTATTGATAAAAATATTACATTTTCCTCGCGATTAACGCTTTGATTAACCTTAAAGGTCTTGTGACTTTCCATGACAATGATGAAATAAGGGCTGAATAACGTTGAGTAGCGTTATTTAATTCATTTTGTAGTTTAGTTAATTGATCTTGCTGTTTCTGATACTCAGTTTCTAAATATGCATTTCGCTGGACCAACCTATCAATACGTTCTTTTTTCTGTGCAACGGACGCTCTTAGCTCATCAATTTCTTCTTCCCTGGCTTTAAGAACTTGATCCTGAGAAGCAATACTGGCTTGCAACTTCTCTGAAGATAAATTAGAGGATTCAAGCTCATGTAATACCCGATCTTTTAACGAGAAAAGATACTCTTCTGGCGTTAACCGAACCAGGCGATGGTGTGCCGCTTTGATAAAATCATCATAAAAATCGCTTTCATCAATATCCAATGAGGTGATGAATTCACGTGAAGCAGTGAATAAAGAATCAAACGCCGGACCAGAAATCGTATTTAAATTCCACTCAAGAAAAGTCACTGCATAATTATTAAAGTCTCTACCCCGTGAAGGCAACAAGTGCTGTGAGTCAATAAAGGAATAGAGAGCACGTAACGCATCAAGAGCACAGTGCCAGGATTTCTCTCTGGTCACCGATAATGAACCACTGCGGTTAATGGAATGAGAAATCAAGATCTCATCCAGGAACGCCATTCTTTTGGCAAGTAGCATAAAAGCGCTAACAAAAAATAAATCATTAGTCGTTCTTAAATCCTGGAATTGTAAACCAGTATCCAGTATAGCCTGGCGCCGGAAAAGCTTATCCCAGGGCCACCAGATAAATGCACCAAAGAAATTATGAGTGATCTCATCTGATGAAAATAGTTCTTTTTGAGGAAGTAAATCTACGCGCACGGACCATGGCATTGGTGCATATGAATGGGTTTGTAGATCTAAAGACTGGCATCGGCAGATAACCGCATCGGCTTGCAGCAATACAGCATGATCATACATCCGTTTGAGCATATTAGCATCGGGGTAATCGTCATCATCAAGAAAAATGATATATTCGCCACTTGCTATTTTTAATCCCATGTTACGTGATGCACCGGCACCGATATTCTGCGAATTATTCAAAAGACGTATCCGCGAGTCATTAGCGGCAAAGGACTGCAGTAGCTTTAACGTATCATCAGCCGAATTGTCATCAATAATGATGACTTCAATATCCTGTAACGATTGCGATAAAATGGAACTAAGCGTATCAGATATATATTCTGCAGCATCGTGCACAGGTATCACAACAGAGACCAGTGCACTTGAAGATCTTTCAGACATTTGATCGCCTCCCAAGTGACACGTTACAGTAATTTTAGTTAATAATATACTTTAAAAAATTTGAAGGTAAAGAAACAGAATCTGGCAACTAATAAAAACGGTTAACCGTTTGATCGACAACTATCCTTCGACCACATCATGATAAGTCTTTAGCGTTTTACTAATAATCATCCCACTCGAGAATTTATCCTGAATACGCTTACGTCCTTTAATACCCATTTCAACGCGTGCTTTAGGATTGCTAAGCAAAAAGGCAAGTTTATCAGCCAGCTCTTCAGGTGAATTGCTTTTAACAATAATTCCATTATCGTTATCAATAATAAGGCTATCACAACCACCAACATCATAAGCAATACAAGCGCGACCCACAGAAGATGCTTCCAGAAGAATTCGCGGAACACCTTCAGAATAAACTGACGGCAAAGCAACGATATTTGATTGCTCAATAAGATCGCAAACGTTATTCGAACGACCTAACCAGTTAATTAATCCTTGCTGATGCCAATTTTCAATGACCTGAAGGGAAATTGCATCTTTATCATTTTCGACCAGAATTCCAGCAACATTCAAAGTAAAGTGAATATTCTTACTGCGTAATATTTTCTTCGCTTCAATTAAGTCGCCCAGTCCTTTACTCCACAACATACGGCTGGCAAACAATACAACAGGGACATCGTGATCCTGTTCAAGAGAATATTTGTATATCTCTGGATTAATGCCTGCACCATCAATAACAATAGTCTGTTGTTCTTCGAGTCCAACCAACTTAGCCAGTTTTTTTCTGTCGCGGTCATGTTCAAACATAAATATACAGCGCTTATTACTGGCAATATATTTATATGCAGCAATAGTAAACTGCCGCAATAATTTTAAAGGCATGCTGTCAGAAGAAAATACTCTTCCAAGCCCAACAAAACTTACGATGACCGGCAGATTAAATTTCTTCGCGAGCACACCACCAATCAAACATGGCTTGATAGTGATGCAATGCAAGAGATCCGGTTTTATATTTTTAATAATTTTTTGCACATCATGGTAAGTACGAAAGAAAACTAATGCATTAAAAGATTGAGCATCAAGAGTAACATTATGGCAAATAAAGCCAAATGTTTTAAATTTATTTATTATGTTGTCATCAATAAAATGGCTGATGATGTGAATCTCATAACCTGCATCACGGGAGGCGATGGCACGATCGATCCAGTGTAAATCGAAGTACCAATCCGAATTTATGAAATAACACAATTTTCTCATTGCTATGCCCACTTAATGATACTTACCACTAATACCTTTTATGCCATGTGAAATTCCACGAAGAATAAATTTCATATAGGAATATTTTTGACGTTGCCATGGCAGGATTAATATATATTTTAGGATGCGTATCGCTATCGCTGAATTGCTATACACGGCATTTTTCTGGAATATTTTCTTCGACAGGATCAAATTACGGCATAGATAGTAAACCTTCCATTCAGGGGCAATAAGTTTGCCCTGAATACTCACATCATGATAAAAAAGCAACTCCGGGCTATACATAATTTGCTCACCAGCTAATGATAGCTGATAGCCAAAGTAAAGATCATCAAAGTAGATAAAGAGCTGTTCATGGATGTGGTCAAGACTGGTCGCGAGCAGATCACGATGTATGACCATCCCAACGAATGAAACCGTTTGTACGAACATAGAACGATTAGCTGCCGGGATAAACTCTGCAGGGTAGCGTAAATAGCGTACAGTGTCGCCAAGTGAAGTTGGCACACGCGAGAACGGCATATTCATCGGACACGGTTTTCCTTGCGGATCTTTCACCAGTCCACTAAATACCCGACATCCCCGCTTATCCAGCTGTGAAAAGGACTTCAACGTGTCTGGATAGGGGTAAGCATCGTCATCGTAGAAAAATACCCAATCACTTGCCAGCTGTTCACAGATATACTGACTACCGGTTTTAAAGCCCCCCGCCCCACCGGTATTCTCGGTGAGGGTTAATACAATGACTCGTGTATCAACAATTGACGAAAGCCAGGCTTGGGTCCCATCCGTGGACCCGTTATTGACAATAACAATATTAGTGAATTCAAGTTTAAGGGTCTCTTCAACCGTTTTTTTCAGTTTGCCGAGACGATTGAATGTCACTATCAATGCCGTATATTTCATCGTACAGAAACCGTAAACACAGGCATTGGCTGATTTTCAGTGAGTGAATTTAAATAGACTTCTGCCGTTTTCAATGCTTCGGCGATGGTCACATCCATGTCGAGGTAACGGTAGGTTCCAAGACGACCGACAAAAGTGATGTTGGTTTCATTCTCGGCCAGTGACAAATATTTTTCAAGAAGGGCCATCTCTCCCATCTGGCGAATAGGATAGTAAGGAATATCATTTTCTTCGCAAGCACGGCTATACTCTTTATAACAAACAGAGCCGTCGTGTTGTTCCCAGGGAGAAAAATATTTATGTTCAGTGATGCGAGTATAGGGGACATCAACAGAACAATAGTTCATCACTGCGCAGCCCTGGTAATCACCCTGATAGGTAAACTTTTTAAAATCTAATGTTCGATAGCCCAGACGGCCATATTGGTAGCCATAAAACGCATCTAATGGACCGCTATAGAATACGTGATCGTAATGAGTTCGCTCGTCAACGATAAATTCCCGCTGTAAGTCAACCTTGATATTTTCATGATTGAGAATGGACTTAATCATCTGCGTATAACCACATTTCGGCATGCCCTGAAATTTGTGGTTAAAATAATTATCATCATAG
Source organism: Klebsiella sp. 28 (assembly GCF_018223905.1). NCBI lineage: Bacteria > Pseudomonadati > Pseudomonadota > Gammaproteobacteria > Enterobacterales > Enterobacteriaceae > Klebsiella > Klebsiella sp. 28. The sequence continues at coordinate 3,450 of NZ_JAGRQY010000201.1, read as the reverse complement.
TTAAAACGAACAGGAAGACGTTTAAGAATAGATGCGGGCAGTTCCGAGGGTTGCATCCCCCACTGTTTAATCGTATATCCTTTAAAAAAGGCCTCATATAACTCTTTACCAATAAAGCGTAACGCTTGCTCTTCAAAAGTTTGTGGATCAGCAATAGTGCTGTCCCCTTTCTCAGCAATGAGCGCTCTGGCCTCATCAGGCGAACAAGTTTTTGAGAAAAACTGATTGATAGTATGCAAATTAATAGGCAGGGAAAATACCTGACCATTAACTGTCGCTTTAACCCGGTTCACATAGGGCATCATCTCTGCATGCTTGTTGACATAGTTCCACACTGTTTCATTGTCAGTATGGAAAATATGGGGTCCATAAACATGTACCATCACATTCGTTTCAGCGTCCCGTGCATCATAGGAATTCCCCCCAATATGATCACGCTGATCGATAATATGGACTTGATGTCCCTTCTCAGCAAGTTGGCGACCGATAACTGCACCAGAGAAGCCAGCACCTACGATCAATATTTTTTTACTTTTCATCTGTTGTCTCTTTTATTATCCAAGAATAGCATGGCGTACTTTGTAATAATATTTAGTCATCATGTTTCTTCTTGGCGTGCCTATTGGTGCATATTTATTAACATAAGGCATCAGTACGTTCTTGATTTTGGTCTGGAACAAGATTTGTTGTTGCGGCTCGCTATGGGTTAAACCAATCGAAGCCGCTAACGACATCTGACGTTTATAGATTTCCATCTCCCATGGAGTGTTAGCGATGTTTTCAATAAAGTCGTCATAAAAATCGACTTTTTCGGTATTCCATGGTTTGTTCTCACCCGCATAATGAATCATTTTAGGCTTCTTGCGAGCTGCTAAAAATTTCATATACGTTGCAAACTTAAGATTAGGGAAGAAATCATCCGTGTTGCCATTACCATGATAAACGTTCCACTCTAATGGCAGAAATGTGACTCGAGAGTAGAAAACTTTATTCATGATATCCTGGTCGAGGAACCAGTATTTTTTTGCCTTTAATACCCGCATCAATTCAGCAAAAGTATTTTCTTCGACCATTTGTTTGACATTAAAAACAATAATCCCTGCCTGAAAATATTCATCAGGGTTATTCATGTTTAAGGTTTTCTGTAAATATTCGCCTGCCGGCATAACGCCATCATCTGATGCCGACATTGCAGAAAATTTTACAAAACCTTCCATGACGATATCCTTAACCGCTGCAACTAAATTGTTGCCCAGAGGGACATCAAGCAGTTCACCCAGGTCAGCCTTTACAACGGTATCCGAATCAATAAATACGACTTTATCGTATCGTCTGAACAGTTGAGGAATAAAAAGACGGGCATACGTTGATGCGCTAAAATGCGCTCGGGTATGCACACCGTTTATTTCAGTGAAAGCATTAACGTCAAAAAAACGAAGAGAAATATTCGGATGAGCCGAGGTTAGATTTACTAACCGCGTTTTATTCAAATAGCTTACTTTGTTTTCGAGTACGACGATATCATAATTTTTATTTTTATCCGCATGCCGGACAATGGAATTAATTAATGCACCACCGCTGACTGCGTAATTATCATCGAAACTGATAACCACTGGAACCGCAGAATCAAAAACTGGATTCAGTGCACCATTGAATGTTTCATTGCTGACAAAAGTACGCTGTAATTCTTTTACCTTAAGCTCACCATCTTGTTGCAACTTAATAATGTAAATATTAAACAGCCGTTCTGCTATATGCCCAATAACGCGTTTTTCCTGAGCATTATAATTGTTCATCGAGATAGCATCTTCGAGATTATCCAGAATGGAAAAGAGCCACTCAGAATAGTCAACAAAAATATCTTTGCGCATGACAAACATATTTGTGTAATAGCCATCACTGGCATCATTAAACGTTTTTATTGCCGCGCTATACTCTGGATATAGTTTTTCAACGATGGCAATGGCAGCCTGATAATCACGAATATGTAAGTATTCACCTCGTTCATAGTGATCGTAATTATTTTTACTTCCCGCCGCAGTGACAGACCATTTTTTGGGCAGCAAGATGTCAATACCTTCGACACACCGTTGAATTGTTTCTTCGTTTAATCCAAAGATCTTCTCATATTCTTCATCAATGCATGGATGGTTCACGACCCCCCACGTATCCTCAGAAAAAGTTTGTTTTTCGGAAAAATTAAGATGACGGCGATAGTGCATGAAACCGACATAGTCTGCCAGCTCTTCGTTTTTCCAAACCCAATAATGCGCAGTAAGTTCGCAATAAAACGGATTCTTAAAGGAAATATTATCGCCAGTGTCATCTCCTGGACAACCAATTTCATTACAAGAATTAGCTTTGCCGACATGCAGAGGTTTGATAATTGCAGCATTAAGAAAAGCACTAGGCTTATGGTGGCTGGTATAGATTTTAACGCTATTGTTCATTATATTACCCACTGATTAAGCCATTGCTTGCTTGTACAGTTCAATGATTCGCTCTGCAGACCCCACTTCTCTGAGCCTATGATTTTCGATCCAGATGACTCTGTCGCAGATTTTTTCAACGTCACTCATATTGTGGCTAACAAACAATATTGTCACGCCTCTTTTCTTAAAATCTTTGATGGTCTGAATACATTTTGCCTGAAAAGCGATATCACCTACTGCCAGAACTTCATCAATAATTAAAATATCCGGTTCAACCTGACTGATGACCGAAAAACCTAACTTAGCTAGCATTCCGCTTGAGTACACTCTGATTGGCTCGTCTATGAATTCTCCCAGTTCCGAAAATTCAATAATACGTTCCATACGTTGCTGGACCTCTTTACGCCGAAGGCCCAGCAGAGTAGCATTCAGGTAAATATTCTCACGCCCGGTAAGTTCCGGATGAAAGCCTCCGCCGAGTTCAAGCATCGATGCCACCCGTCCTTCAGTGGTGACGGTTCCCTTAGTTGGCTTAATCACGCCGGCAACCAGGCCAAGAGAGGTACTCTTTCCTGCCCCATTACGTCCAATCAGGGCAACAGCCTCACCTTTGCCAACTGTAAAGGATACGTCTTCGATAGCTAAATATTTCCGCCCCTTCAGCAACTGAAAAGCGCGTTTCGGATGGAAAATTAAATCTTTGATTCCTGAGCCAATATGATGGTACAGAGGATACTCTTTTGTAACATGACTGAAGTTAATAACTGGGTGCATTACAAGATCTCTGCAAATCGATATTTTAATTTATTGAAAATAGACAAACCGACAACCGTCAAAATGATTCCCGTAAAATAGAGTATAGAAATATACTCATAATTAAGAGTACCATTCATGAATAAATCACGCCAACTAAGAATCATACTCGCTAGCGGATTGTAGGTAATTATCCAGCTAAATTTTTCCGGAATCATATCAGACGCATATAAAATCGGCGTACAATAAAACATCAGCATAATCC
>NZ_JAGRQY010000200.1:0-3795 GCF_018223905.1 Klebsiella sp. 28 | reverse complement strand
AGGAGGTAAAACGGGAGAGGTAAATTACTTTACCTCTCCCGTTTTACCTCCTCTTGCAACCAGAGGTAAAGAGTCGGCTGAAGCTCAGGATGTTTATATTCGCGCACTCAAGGCGAAGGGCGTTACAGTCCATTTAGGAAGACACAGGCTTAATCGTGGCAGTGCGCCGCGTTATCTGGATGGTATTCCTGCATCCCGATCTGATAAGGTTGATGTATGGGATCTTGAGGAAAAAGAGACCGATGTAAATATTGCTATCAGTATGTACCGACTTCTTTCAAAGCAACAGAACCTTGAAGCAGATGCACGCATTGCACAAATAGTCTTAGTGTCGGCTGATACCGATATGACGCCTGCCTTAAAAGCAATAAAGGAAGATTTTCCAGAAATAACGGTTGGCATTATTTTGCCACATCGCGAAGGTATCGAACGCGGAGTGCCCGGCTCACTTAAAAACCATAGTGATTGGATAAGACGACAAGTGAAGATTGACGAATTGCAATCTCACCAGTTTCCTGAACGTGTCCCTACAAAGAAGAAGCCTGCTATCAAGCCTCATTACTGGTAATTCGGTAATATGGGCGTTTTACCGAATTACCGTGTCCGGGCATCTCATACCCTCAAACAGTAGCGGCCTCGCCGGAACAGTTTAGGATCAGGACATGCTAAGCTGAACTTAATCCGTCATGAATATTCTGAGGTAATATGAAAAAACCGCGCAGGAACAGAACCAAAACCGTGCAGTTCACGTATAAACAGCATTACCTGGGCAGACAGTTCCTGAAACTATTTTCACAGGATGCAAATAAAGTTTATGTAAAGATAGTAGATAAAGAAGGGGTCGTAAAACAAAAGTCTGTCAACGATGAAGTCTTTTATTCAAAAAAAGGATGGGATGAATCCACGGAAAGACTTATGAAAAGCATAGAGGATGCTTTTAAGGAAGAAGTAGATAAAGCAATAAATAATGAAAATAGCTTCAATTTCGGAAGAATAACTGATTACTACCTGATGTGGAATATCAGGGGCAGGTTAGCCAGCGAACGTCCGGAAAGCGTCAATTTCCGCATAATCGGAAGCGAGTTATCTTTTGAAGAGCAGGACACATTAGAGTACAAAGGGGCTTATTTTATGAGGCCGGACGGAACAATGCATGATGATATGTTTCGGGGTTTGACATTCAAAATGGACTTGAATAAATTAAATATTTTATTTAAAAGCAGGAAGTGGGGATTAGTTAAATCGCCGGAGGAAAACTTTATCCTGCCTGATTTCTGGAACGTTAATCTTTGGAAAAACGATCTGACCTGGATAATCCCAATTACAAGAGACATGGCATTTGTTGCTGAGCACGAAAATGGAATCGTAACGCAAGAAAATGCGTGCCGCATGAATCAATTTTCGATGACTCACTGTAATAATTTTTGTGTTACGTATTCATAAAGATAAACCTGAAAAATTAGGCATTTCTCTGTGTAATACATATGTATTACACAGAGAGTTAAGATTATTGTGTATGCTTAATCGCTCTCAGGTATCTCAACAAGTAGGAAGTCATCGGGCGCTTAAAAATCCAAGTAGTCGTCACTTTCCCTGTTACACAGTTCGGTGTTATGGGCGTTTTACCGAATGCCCGGACGGGAACATAAGAAACTGCCTGGCGGCAGCCTTATAATTGCTGGTCAATAACACGGTGCTGGGTGGAGCAATAAGCTTCATTGCAGTAATTTGTTACCTGACAGGTGAATATTATCTGATAAGAAAATCTGCCAGAAAACTGATAGCTTTCGTCCTATAAGCATAAACCTGACCACTAAGATAGTTCACTTTAACGTCCACTTCTGGCACAAAGCGGACCGCCTGAGGCGTCGGGAGGTCTACTATGAGCGAGGAGCTGAAGTTGGCACTTTTTCTCCCACAAAAGTGACTGTAGAAATAGTTGCATTTCACTTTTTCGTGCCTTTAGACATCAAAGCGAAGCCAGCGTTCTAGCAATCCCGATTTGTTCAAAGGAACTGAGTGAGCATTTATTTTTTTACCTTCCAATATACTTTTAGCAAAGTATGTGCAATCAGGTTTGAAATGTACAGTGAGTAAGTCAGGATTAATAGCCATTAAATCAGCATCAAAAAGGCGATGCAAACATGCAAGCATCAATAATCCGTTAGAAGTATTATTATTTCCTGTTCCAACTGGCTCAATGTGGGCGGCCTCTAGTGCTTCTCCGCTATTAGTTATGGCACAACGATAACCAAAGTTAGCGGCCACACGCTCTTTAAAATCGTTCTGATTGGTACGGGTACGAACAATACGATCTGCGAACAACGCTTGCTCAATAGATTCAGATAGAGCGGGAGCGTAAGAAGGAGCATTAGCAACTGAATTTACAAGCGTTTCTACGGGATTTATAATGGTATTCGGTTGTTCAGGAGGAAGAATCACTTCTAAAGGGCGTACAGGTATTCCTGTGAGGTGTTTTGACGGCTTACAGACACTAAGAAATTCATGTGCCTCTTTTACATCCATACCTTGTTTAGTTGCTTCTCGTTTGAAAGCATCAACCATAGCAACGGTGTACCCCTTTTCTGCAAACAATCTGAGCCACTTATCACTAAAGGATTCTGGAGTTTTGGCAACAGGAATAGAAACAACTTCCTCTACTGATTCAGTAGACGATAATACAGGCACCCCGATTAAAAAATCAGCATTGGCAATAGGTTTTTCAATTTCTACAATTAGCTTAGGTGTACTTATGCTTGCATGATGAACATCTCTAGCATGGTCTGCAAATCCTCCAAGCGATTGAAAATCAACCTTGCATTCAATACATGAAATACGGCGACTTATAAGATCCGCCTCTAGCTTTTTTTGTTCGTTTTTAGCTTGAATTATTTCGTCCTGTTTCGTTTTCGCTATGTGCCAAGGATCAGACTTAATCTTTTTCTCATTACGAATAGCTCTATATTTGGATGAAAGTGATACTTTAGCCACAGGTTTACTTTTTTTGTTATTGAGTCGCTCAAGTGTTTCACGCTGAATAATATCTTTTGCTTTCTTCGTCGCTTGCTTTTTTGACAAACCAGATGCAAGAAGTTCAAGCATTATATCTGAATAAAGTAAAGGTTTATTTTTACGTTTTTGATTATTTAACTTGCGTTTTTGGTTGTAAGTTTCCATTTCTTTAGGAGTTAAATAACCTCCTACGCTACGGATAGGTGCAGGCGCAGTTAACGGTTTCTTACCGTTAATATTCTTTTTTACTTGCTCTTTGCTAACTCTAACTTTAGCTGTAGTGGGTTCTACATGGAAATCATGGCTACTATCATTTTGTTGGGTGCTGATCAGAACTTCTCTGACCTCTTCGGGAATTGGCTTACCTTCTCGGCTTGCTCTTCCCCATGCCTTGATAGCTTCTAAGCGTGTCATTTTCATGTGAGTACCTGAAAAATCTGTAGATATGAGGAAGTATACAAATCGTTCTTATCAATCGTCTATACATGGAGGTAAGCACTGCAAAAGCTGACGGAATGAAGGCATTACCGTCATACATGAATCCAATCAAAAAGCCATAGAAACCATGCAGGTATTTGTTTGTATCCCTGCATAACGAACCATTAATTTTTAGAGCGCCTCTGGCACTCCAACTTCCGCTTTTGGCACACAGCAGCCGTTAAGATGTAAGGCCTTACGCCAACTAAATCTAATGGGACAGATTTAGTTGGTGATGGTCAAGTAATCTGCAAACGGTCACCAAGTAAAATGCAAATGGGTAGTCAAGTCCGATGCAATTACGCA
>NZ_JAGRQY010000020.1:0-25224 GCF_018223905.1 Klebsiella sp. 28 | reverse complement strand
GGCCACCAGCAATCCGGCCAGCCCACCGATGGCGCCGGGCAGCAGGCCGCTCCCTTTCGACGACTCGCCGGACGGTGACGCACCCTGCTGCCCGAGCAGCGACTGCAGTTGATGTAGCCAGTTAGCCATGGTTTTCCTCTCAGGTGACAAACACTGTTATCAGCCTAAACGACGCGATGTCAGGAAATGTTAGATATGGCTAAAGATGCGCAAAGGTACGTGCGACGGCAGCATCGGGGCCGACCGACCAGTGACTGACCGCCAGCGTTCAGGCTGCCTTGGCTTTGCGCGCTTTGGCCGCCGGCACGGCGTCATCACCCGCCGGAGAAGTCTCGGTGGTTGCCGACGGCGCGGAGGCGTCCTGTGCGGGCGTCTCTTGCTCCGGCAGTCGGCCAACTCGCAGGATATGCTGCAGCGCTTCTTTACGCTCCGCCAGCCACATTGCCATGGTATCGCGCTGGACGTCATCCATCTCCAGCGGGGATGCCACCAGCCAGTCATTCAGCACCTCTGCCAGATCGAGCATTTTGTCGTAAGCGTCGGCCTCTTTTTTGCTGGCAAAAGACATTTTTTCCTCACCTTCGCGGATCACCACATATTTAATTTCAACCGCCATACTGCAGCCTCTCAATACTGTTTTTTTATACAGTATAGCAAATTTCCCTCCCGGACTCAACTCACGCGCGTTACGCGCGTAAAGACATACGCAAACGTTTTCGTTTATAATCGCTGCCATCTTTTTTTACTGCGGATGAGAGTTATGACTGTATTAGGCACCGCGCTGCGCCCGGCAGCCACCAAAGTTATGCTGTTAGGTTCCGGCGAGTTGGGTAAAGAAGTCGCTATTGAATGTCAGCGTCTGGGCATTGAAACCATCGCCGTAGACCGCTACCCCGATGCCCCGGCGATGCAGGTCGCCCACCGCGCCCACGTCATCAATATGCTGCACGGCGAGAGCCTGCGCGCCCTGATTGAACAGGAAAAACCCGATTACATCGTGCCGGAGATCGAAGCTATCGCTACCGACACCCTGGTCGAACTGGAACAGGCCGGGCAGAAAGTGGTCCCCACGGCGCGGGCGGCAAAGCTCACCATGAACCGCGAAGGCATTCGCCGCCTGGCGGCGGAAGAGCTGCAGCTTCCCACTTCCCGCTATCGTTTTGCCGACAGCGAAGAAGGCTTCCGCGCGGCGGTTACCGAGATCGGTTTGCCATGCATCGTTAAACCGGTGATGAGCTCCTCCGGCAAAGGCCAGAGCTTTATCCGCTCGGCTGACCAGCTCAGCGAAGCCTGGCGCTATGCGCAGCAGGGCGGCCGCGCTGGCGCCGGACGGGTGATCGTCGAGGGGGTGGTGAACTTCGATTTCGAAATCACCCTGCTCACCGTCAGCGCCGTCGACGGCGTGCATTTCTGCGCTCCGGTTGGCCATCGCCAGGAAGACGGCGATTACCGCGAGTCCTGGCAGCCGCAGCAGATGAGCGACCTGGCCCTCGAGCGTGCCCAGACCATCGCCCGCAAGGTGGTGCTGGCGCTGGGAGGTTATGGTTTGTTTGGCGTGGAGCTGTTCGTATGCGGCGACGAGGTGATCTTCAGCGAAGTCTCCCCGCGACCACACGACACCGGGATGGTGACGCTTATCTCCCAGGATCTCTCGGAATTCGCCCTGCACGTTCGCGCCTTCCTCGGGCTACCCGTCGGCGCTATCCGCCAGTATGGTCCGGCCGCCTCCGCGGTGATCCTTCCGCAGTTGTCCAGCCAGAACGTCAGCTTTGGCCAGCTGCAGTCGGCCGTCGGGGCTGGCCTGCAGCTGCGTCTGTTCGGCAAGCCGGAGATTGACGGTACCCGCCGCCTGGGGGTAACCCTCGCCGTCGCCGATTCGGTTGAGGAGGCCGTGGCGCGGGCTAAAGCCGCCGCCGCGGCGGTCATCGTCGAAGGGTAAAGACAAAAAACCCGGTCGCGTTGCCGCAGACCGGGTTGTTGACCTGGAGGCGTGGTTTATTTCGCGCCTTCCACCGCTTCTCGCGCGAGGGTGGTGATGCGATCGTAGTCGCCGGCTTCGAGGGCGTCGGCTGGCACCAGCCAGGAACCGCCGATGCACAGTACGCTGTTCAGCGCCAGGTAATCACGGTAGTTGGCCGGAGAGATACCGCCGGTCGGGCAGAAACGAATGTGGCCGAACGGACCCGCAATCGCCTGCAGGGCTTTCACGCCGCCGTTGGCTTCCGCCGGGAAAAATTTAAACTCTTTCAGGCCATACTGCATACCCAGCATCAGCTCAGATACCGTGCTGATCCCCGGGATCAGCGGGATGGTGCCGTCTTCGGTCGCCGCTTTCAGCAGGGATTCGGTCAGACCCGGGCTGATAGCGAACTGCGCGCCGGCTTCCGTTACCGCTTTCAACTGCTCAACGTTGGTAACCGTGCCCGCGCCGACAATCGCGTCCGGAACTTCTTTGGCAATCGCGCGGATCGCCTCCAGGGCGCACTCGGTGCGCAGAGTCACTTCCAGCACGCGAACGCCGCCCGCCACCAGCGCTTTCGCCATCGGTACCGCGTGTTCCAGCTTTTTCACTACGATAACCGGGACAACCGGACCGGAGGTGAGGATTGCTTCTGCTGTTGTTTTCCAGTTTTTCATCAGGATTTTCTCTCGCCAGATCTAGAAATTAAATCGTCTTAAAAAGTGATGCAGGTTGCGCCCTGCTCCGCGCCAGAGAGCTTCTCACGCAGCGCCCCAAACATCTCCCGACCGGTTCCCACGCGCGACGCGCTGAGGTCAGGGATATGCGGCTGACGCGCCGCCAGTTCGGCCTCATCCACCAGCAGCGTCAGTTCCCCCGTCTGTCCGTTCACGCGAATAAGATCGCCATCGCGCACTTTCGCCAGCAAGCCGCCATCATACGCTTCAGGCGTGACGTGAATGGCTGACGGGACTTTACCGGAGGCGCCAGAGAGTCGGCCATCGGTCACCAGCGCTATTTTGAAACGGCGGTCCAATAATACACCAAGTGGCGGCATAAGTTTATGTAATTCTGGCATCCCGTTCGCTTTTGGCCCCTGATGACGGACCACCACCACGCAGTCTTTGTCCAGCAGCCCCGCTTCAAAGGCCGGCAACACGTCGTGCTGGCTCTCGAATACCACCGCCGGCGCTTCAATCACCTGGTTCTCCACCGGGACCGCCGAAGTTTTCATCACCGCGCGTCCCAGGTTGCCGCTCAGCACCTTGGTGCCGCCGTGGCGGGAGAATGGTTTTTCAAAGGTCGCGATGACCTGGTCGTCCAATGGCGTTGTCGCCCCTTCGCGCCAGTCCAGCTCGCCGTTATTCAGCCATGGCTCCAGGGTGTAGCGCGACAGGCCAAAGCCGGCCACGGTGTGAACATCCTCATGCAGCAGGCCGCCTTTCAGCAGCTCGCGCACCAGTACCGGAACGCCGCCTGCCGCCTGGAAGTGGTTGATATCCGCCGGGCCGTTGGGATAGAGGCGCGCCAGCAGCGGCACCACGTCTGACAGGTCGGAGAAATCGTCCCAGTTAATGATAATTCCCGCCGCGCGGGCCATCGCCACCAGGTGCATAGTGTGGTTGGTGGAGCCACCGGTCGCCAGCAGCGCCACGATGCCGTTGACCACCACTTTTTCGTCAAACATTTTGCCCAGCGGCATCCACTCATTGCCGTTGCCGGTCATGCGGGTGACCTGGCGCGCGGCGGCGGCGGTCAGTGCTTCCCGCAGCGGAGCATCCGGATGGACAAAGGACGAGCCCGGCAGCTGCATGCCCATAAATTCGACCACCATCTGGTTGGTGTTCGCCGTTCCGTAGAAAGTACAGGTCCCCGGCGCGTGATAAGAGGCGGCTTCGGACTCCAGCAGCGCCATACGGTCAACTTTCCCTTCTGCATACAGCTGGCGAATGCGAACCTTCTCTTTATTCGGCAGGCCGCTGGCCATCGGACCGGAGGGAATAAAGACCGACGGCAGATGGCCAAATGAGAGCGCCGCCATGGTCAGACCGGGAACAATTTTATCGCAGACCCCGAGATACAGGGCCCCGTCGAACATGTTATGCGACAGGCCGATGGCGGCGGACATAGCGATCACCTCGCGGCTCAGGAGTGAAAGCTCCATCCCGTCCTGCCCCTGCGTTACGCCGTCGCACATCGCCGGCACGCCGCCGGCGACCTGGCCGACCGCATTGGCGCTGTGCAGCGCTTTGCGGATGATCTCCGGGTAGTGTTCATAGGGCTGGTGAGCGGACAACATGTCGTTGTAGGAGGTGATGATGGCAATGTTGTTGCGCAACATGCTCTTCAGGGAGGCTTTGTCGTCAGCCTGGCAGGCCGCGAATCCGTGAGCCAGATTGCCGCAGGCCAGTTGCGCACGATGCACGGTGTCGGTTTTGGCCTGGTTAATCCTTGCGAGGTAAGCCGCGCGGGTGTCACGCGACCGTTCGATAATGCGATTTGTTACCCGTAACATTGTCGAATTCATAAAGGCTCCTCAAATTTTTATCTGTCCGGCCGCTGCGTGATGACGTGTTGACGTGGTAAAGGCCACAAACACCAGCGCTCAGGGGCAAAATGTCTGCAGGCAGTGTAATAAAAAAAGCCCCGTGGGTGAATCCTCACGGGGCTTAAAAGATTAAAAAGCGTGCGACTTTCTGCGTCAGATCATGTTACCGGTAAAATAACCCTGACGGATTAGCCTCCAGCCTTACTCGAACTCGTTCCATGAACGACCGTCGCGAGTGATCATGGCCACCGACGCAACCGGTCCCCAGGTCCCGGCCTGATAGGGTTTCGGCGCATCGCGGTCGGCTGCCCAGGCTTCGGTAATGGAGTCAACCCATTTCCACGCCTCTTCTACTTCGTCGCGGCGAACGAACAGCGCCTGAATACCACGCATGGTTTCCAGCAGCAGACGTTCATAGGCATCGGCCAGATGCGTCTGGTTGAAGGTTTCGGAGTAGCTCAGATCCAGTTTAGTGATCTGCAGGTTATGTTTATGATCGAGGCCCGGCACTTTGTTCAGTACCTGGATATCTACCCCTTCGTCCGGCTGCAGGCGAATGGTCAGCTTGTTCTGCGGCAGCTCCTGCCAGGTCTCTTTAAACAGATTCAGTTCCGGGGTTTTGAAGTAAACCACTACCTCTGAGCATTTGGTCGGCAGACGTTTGCCGGTGCGCAGATAGAACGGTACGCCAGCCCAGCGCCAGTTATCGATATCGACGCGGATCGCCACGAAGGTTTCGGTGTTGCTGGTCTTGTTGGCCCCCTCCTCTTCGAGATAGCCAGGCACTTTTTTGCCCTGGGCAAAGCCGGCGGTATACTGGCCGCGAACGGTTTTCTCGCGCACGTTGGAGCGGTCAATACGGCGCAGGGATTTCAGCACCTTGACCTTTTCATCACGGATGCTGTCGGCGCTGAGATCGGACGGCGGCGACATGGCAATCATGCACAGGATCTGCAGCAGGTGGTTCTGGATCATGTCGCGCATCTGCCCGGCCTGGTCGAAGTAACCCCAGCGCCCTTCAATACCCACCTCTTCCGCGACGGTGATTTCGACGTGATCGATGGTGCGGCAGTCCCAGTTATTGACGAACAGGGAGTTGGCGAAGCGCAGCGCCAGCAGGTTGAGGACCGTCTCTTTACCGAGATAGTGGTCGATACGGTAGACCTGACACTCTTCAAAAAACTCGCCGACCTGGTCGTTGATTTCACGGGAGGTTTCCAGCGAGGTGCCGAGCGGTTTTTCCATGACCACGCGCGCTGGCTTGGCATTAAGCTTCGCTTCGCCCAGCCCTTTACAGATCGCGCCAAAGGTGCTCGGCGGCATAGCGAAATAGTTGATGGTGACACGGTTCTTTTGATCCAGCATCTCACCCAGGCGGGTGAAGCCGCTGGTGTCATTGACGTCAAGATTACAGAACTCCAGGCGTCCGCTCAGGGTATCCCACAAACCTTCATCAATTTTTTCCTTCATGAAGGTTTCCAGCGCTTCGCGCACGACTTTGGTATAAGCCGCTTTATCCCAGTCGGCACGGCCGACGCCAATGATTCTGGTGTCAGCGTGGATCTGGCCCGCCTTTTCAAGCTGATACAGGGAAGGCAACAATTTACGCCGCGCCAGGTCGCCCTTCGCGCCGAAAATGACCAGGTCGCATGCCTGGGCCGTTTGCGTTACCGCCATGTCATTCTCCTCAGTTGATAGTCTGGTGCTTTTGCCAGGCTATATTTGTAATTTTCTTACACTGCACTGTACTGTGTTTACGTATTTCCCGAAAGCCTTCCCCTTCGTTTGCGGCGGTAAAACCGCACAGGGTGAAAACATTCGGCGATGATTTGGGCATTCGGCCGTTATTGTTCGTTGTTTGTACCTGGTTCCGGTCAGTAAAATACGACCCTGATCATGTAATGAAAAAAAACAACATCATTTCACGTCATTCCTCACCGCTTGCGCTTGCGGAGGGGTATATTCTTGCTAAAACGCCCAATGATTTCACCCATTAATGAAATCGTTTCCATTGATGAGCGCCCTGTTACTAATGAACATGCTGGAAAAAATCCAGTCCCGACTGGAACACCTTAGCAAATCTGAACGCAAAGTGGCGGAAGTGATCCTCGCCACCCCCGAGCAGGCCATTCATTCGAGCATCGCCGCCCTCGCCCTTGAGGCCGGGGTTAGCGAACCGACCGTCAATCGCTTCTGCCGTAGTCTCGAAACCCGCGGATTCCCTGACTTCAAACTGCATCTGGCCCAGAGCCTTGCGCACGGCACGCTCTATGTTAACCGGAATGTCGATGAAGACGACAGCGTTGAGTCATACACGGGAAAAATATTCGAATCGGCCATGGCGAGTTTAGATCAGGTGCACCATTCTCTCGACATGTCGGCGGTAAATCGCGCGGTGGATCTGCTGACTCAGGCCAAAAAAATCGCCTTTTTCGGCCTCGGCTCCTCAGCGGCGGTCGCTCACGACGCGATGAACAAATTTTTCCGCTTTAACGTGCCGGTCATCTATTCCGACGACATTGTCCTGCAACGGATGAGCTGTATGAATTGCGATGACGATGATGTGGTGGTGATTATCTCGCATACCGGAAGAACCAAGAGCCTGGTGGAGCTGGCGCAGCTGGCTCGTGAAAACGATGCCATGGTGATCGCGCTCACCTCCGCCGGTACGCCGCTAGCCAGGGAAGCCACGCTCGCCATTACCCTTGATGTGCCGGAAGATACCGACATCTATATGCCGATGGTCTCCCGTTTGGCCCAGTTGACCGTCATTGACGTGTTGGCGACTGGCTTTACCTTGCGTCGGGGGGCAAAATTCAGAGATAACTTGAAGAGGGTCAAGGAAGCGCTGAAGGAATCGCGTTTTGATAAAGAACCATTCGTACCCAGTGATAATCAATAAAAGTTGATAACAAGCAGTACCCCATTACACCTTCGATAACGATCCGGCTGTGCGACGTTGCAGGCTGGCGCTACCGAATCCATGTTCACGCAACACCAAAGTTGTATCAGTCAACGGAGTATTACATGTCCAGAAGGCTTCGCAGAACCAAAATCGTTACTACCTTAGGCCCGGCAACTGACCGCGATAACAACCTGGAAAAGGTTATCGCCGCGGGCGCAAACGTAGTACGTATGAACTTCTCTCACGGCACCCCGGAAGATCATCAGCTCCGTGCCGACAAAGTGCGTGAGATTGCGGCAAAACTGGGCCGTCATGTGGCCATCCTCGGCGACCTCCAGGGACCAAAAATTCGCGTATCGACCTTCAAAGAAGGCAAAATTTTCCTCAACGTCGGCGATAAATTCCTGCTCGACGCAAACCTTGGCAAAGGCGAAGGCGACAAAGAGAAAGTCGGGATCGACTATAAAGGCCTGCCGGCGGACGTCGTGCCGGGCGATATCTTATTGCTCGACGATGGTCGCGTGCAGCTGAAAGTCCTCGAAGTTCAGGGGATGAAAGTGTTCACTGAAGTGACCGTCGGCGGCCCGTTGTCCAACAACAAAGGGATCAACAAGCTGGGCGGCGGCCTGTCTGCCGAAGCGCTGACCGACAAAGATAAAGCTGATATCGTCACCGCCGCTAAAATCGGCGTCGACTACCTGGCCGTCTCTTTCCCGCGCTGCGGCGAAGACCTGAACTACGCCCGTCGCCTGGCGCGCGATGCCGGCTGCGATGCGAAAATCGTCGCCAAAGTTGAGCGTGCCGAAGCGGTTTGCGATCAGGATGCGATGGACGACGTGATCCTCGCCTCCGATGTGGTAATGGTTGCCCGTGGCGACCTCGGCGTCGAGATCGGTGATCCTGAGCTGGTGGGCATCCAGAAAGCGCTGATCCGTCGTGCCCGTCAGCTGAACCGTTCCGTCATTACCGCCACCCAGATGATGGAGTCGATGATCACCAACCCGATGCCGACTCGCGCGGAAGTGATGGACGTGGCCAACGCCGTGCTGGATGGTACCGATGCGGTGATGCTCTCCGCGGAGACCGCTGCCGGTCAGTATCCTTCGGAAACCGTGGCCGCGATGGCGCGCGTGTGTCTGGGCGCGGAAAAAATCCCTAGCCTCAACGTCTCCAAACACCGTCTGGACGTCCAGTTCGACAACGTGGAAGAAGCGATTGCCATGTCGGCGATGTATGCCGCCAACCACCTGAAAGGCATTACCGCCATCATCACCATGACCGAATCGGGCCGTACCGCGCTGATGACTTCGCGCATTAGCTCCGGTCTGCCGATTTTCGCCCTCTCCCGCCACGAGCGCACCCTGAACCTGACCGCCCTCTACCGCGGGGTGACACCGGTGTTCTTCGACAGCCAGAATGACGGGGTGGCCGCCGCGCACGACGCCGTCAATCTGCTGCGGGACAAAGGCTATCTGGTCTCCGGCGACCTCGTGGTCGTTACCCAGGGTGACGTGATGAGCACCATCGGCAGCACCAACACCACCCGTATCCTCACCGTCGAGTAAGCACGGTAGAGATAAAAAAGCCTCCTGACGGAGGCTTTTTTTATTTCTTTTTCGGGAACAGCTCTTTGCGTTTATAGGGCTCGATTTCACCCGGCTTGCGCGTTTTCAGCAGCTTCAGGATCCAGGTATACTGCTCGGTGTGCGGCTTAACAAACACTTCCACTTCTTCGTTCATCCGCCGGGCGATGGTCGTATCGTCAGCGTCCAGCAGATCGTCCATCGGCGGGCGCACCAGCACCGTCAGGCGATGCGTCTTGCCATCGTAGACCGGGAACAGCGGTACGACGCGGGCGCGGCATACTTTCATTAAGCGGCCAATCGCCGGCAGCGTGGCCTTGTAGGTGGCAAAGAAATCCACAAACTCGCTGTGTTCGGCGCCGTGATCCTGATCGGGCAGATAGTAGCCCCAGTAGCCCTGGCGCACCGACTGAATAAACGGTTTGATCCCATCGTTGCGCGCGTGCATACGCCCGCCAAAACGACGACGCACGGTATTCCATACGTAATCGAACACCGGGTTACCCTGGTTATGGAACATCGCCGCCATCTTCTGCCCGCCGGAGGCCATCAGCATCGCCGGGATATCCACACCCCATGCATGCGGAACGAGAAAAATCACCTTCTCATTATTGCGCTGCATCTCGTCGATGATCGCTTTCCCCTGCCAGTCGACGCGGGCAAGGATTTTCTGCGGATCGCGCAGGCCCAGCTCGGCCATCATCACCATCGCCTGCGGCGCCGAGGCATACATGGCGTCGATAATCGCTTCCCGCTCGTACTCGCTTTTTTCCGGGAAGCAGTACAGCAAATTAATCTGCGCCCGGCGGCGCGAGCTTTTCGCCAGACGCCCCACCAGACGACCGAGTTTGCCGAGGAGCGGATCGCGAAAGGATGGCGGCGTCAGCGCAATACCGGCGAAGGCAAAGACCCCCAGCCAGGCGCCCCAGTAGCGCGGCAGTAAAAAGGATTTTTCAAACTTAGGGATAAACTCAATATTATTTTTTTTCGTTTCCATGCCCAATCCGCAGATCGACTGCTTAATCAAGATAATGGGATAGTGTAGCGAGACGTCGGGTATCCTACAAAAGAAAAAGCCGGCGCCCTGGGGCACCGGCTTTCCACTGACCGGTGGTTAGTCAAACCGCAGCTGCGGAACGACCTCTTTGACCTGCGCCAGATAGTCGGTCCGGTCGGAACCGCTCAGCCCTTCGGTACGCGGCAGCTTAGCCGTCAGCGGGTTGACCGCCTGCTGGTTGATCCACACTTCGTAGTGCAGGTGTGGCCCGGTAGAGCGTCCGGTATTCCCCGACAGTGCAATGCGATCCCCGCGCTTCACTTTCTGCCCCGGCTTCACTAACAGCTTACGCAGGTGCATGTAGCGAGTGGTATAGGTGCGGCCGTGGCGGATCGCGACGTAATACCCGGCAGCGCCGCTGCGTTTGGCCACGACTACTTCACCATCGCCCACCGCCAGCACTGGCGTTCCCTGCGGCATCGCGAAATCGACGCCACGGTGCGGTGCGACGCGGCCGGTGACCGGGTTCAGACGACGCGGATTAAAGTTAGAGGAGACGCGGAACTGACGCGCCGTTGGGAAGCGCATAAAGCCCTTCGCCAGACCCGTGCCGTTGCGGTCGTAGAATTTGCCGTCTTCGGCGCGGATGGCATAGTAATCCTTACCGTCAGAGCGAAGACGCACGCCGAGTAACTGGCTTTGATCACGTTTGCCGTCGAGCATTTCGCGCGACATCAATACCGAGAATTCGTCGCCTTTCTTCAGCTTACGGAAATCCATCTGCCACTGCATGGCCTTGATCACCGCGCTGATTTCCGTGCTGGTCAGCCCGGCATCACGCGCGCTGGAGACAAAGCTGGCGCCGACGGTGCCCTTCAGCACGCTGTTGACCCAATCGCCTTTCTGCAGCTCGCTGCTCATTTTAAAACCGTTATCCACACGGGTATAGGTGCGGGTCTCGCGGCGGGACATCTCCCAGGTCAGGCTCTGCAGATCGCCGTCGGCGGTCAGGGTCCAGGAGAGCTGCTGGCCAATCTTCAGGTTGCGCAACTCTTTATCGGCGGAGGAAAGCTGGGCGATATCGCCCATATCGATACCGTACTGGTTCAGGATGCTGCTGAGCGTATCGCCGGTCGACACCACGTATTCGTGCCCGCCGGCATCGCTATCGGCTTTTTCGTCGAGCTCATCCTGAGGAATGGCTTCTTCTTCCTGCGGGGCCTGGTCGATCGGCTCGGAGGCTTCCGGCAGCAGGGAGCGGATCTCGCTTTTTTCCAGTTCAATGGTTCTGACGATGGGGGCGGATTCCGGGTGGTAAATGTAGGGTCGCCAGACGGCGACCGCTAAGGTAAGAACGCTAAGCGACCCCAGCATAACGCGATGAGGTCGTGGCAGATTGTTGAATGCCTGAGTGACAGCGCGGGCTATCTGTTGCACGTATTCACTTCCTCGTTAATCTCCTTTCAGGCAGCTCGAATACTGATTCGCCAGTTGGGTGAGGAATTGCGGGTAACTCGTTTTACCCAGTGTAATTCCTGTCCCCAGTGGATCCAGGGTCCCCATGCGCACAGACGTGCCCCGGGCAACAGCTTCGATAACCGCTGGCCTGAACTGTGGCTCAGCAAAAACGCAAGTGGCTTTCTGCTCAACCAGTTGTGTTCTGATTTCGTGTAAACGCTGCGCACCGGGCTGTATTTCAGGGTTGACGGTAAAGTGCCCCAGCGAGGTCAAACCGTAGTGTTTTTCAAAGTAACCGTAGGCGTCATGAAAAACGAAATAGCCCTTCCCTTTCAGCGGTGCCAGCTCATTGCTCACCTGCTTGTCGGTCGCCGCCAGCGCGGTCTCGAACTGCTGCAGGTTGCTGTCGAGTTTGGCTCGACTCTGCGGCATAAGTTCCAATAATTTATCGTGGATTGCAACCGCCGAAAGCCGCGCTATCTCTGGGGATAACCACAGATGCATATTGTAAATACCGTGATGGTGATCGCCGTCACCTTTTTCTGCTGCGCCATGGCCATGACCATGGTGATCGTCATCGTCGTCCGCCCCGGTGATGAGCAGCGGTTTGACCCCATCCAGCTCGGCAATCGTCACCTTTTTATTCGCCGCAATGCTTTGCGTCGACTTATCCATAAAGGCTTCCATTTCCGGACCAATCCACACCACTAAGTCTGCGTTCTGTAAGCGTTTTACATCAGAAGGACGGAGGGAATAATCATGCTCGGAGGCGCCATCGGGCAGCAGCACCTGGGTCTCGGTCACCCCATCGGCGATGGCCGCCGCAATAAAGCCCAGCGGTTTCATAGAAGTCACCACGGCGGCGCTGGCCAGCGGTACCTGCGCGAACAAAAAAACAGCGCCAAGTCCAGCGCAAAGAAGCGTATTTTTATGTAACATAATGCGTCTAGTCATCGAAATAAGTGAGTGTGATGTGATATTATAACATTCACTAGCTTGTGCAACCCCTAAATTACTATGACAAACCTTGTAACGCTGGAAAATGTCTCGGTGG
This sequence comes from Klebsiella sp. 28, assembly GCF_018223905.1. Lineage (NCBI taxonomy): Bacteria > Pseudomonadati > Pseudomonadota > Gammaproteobacteria > Enterobacterales > Enterobacteriaceae > Klebsiella > Klebsiella sp. 28. The sequence continues at coordinate 12,719 of NZ_JAGRQY010000020.1, read as the reverse complement.
CCTTTGGCCAACGCCGCGTGTTGTCTGACATCTCGCTGGCTCTCACGCCAGGCAAAATCTTAACCCTGCTGGGCCCCAACGGCGCCGGCAAATCGACCCTTGTGCGGGTGGTCCTCGGGCTGGTAGCACCGACAGAGGGTGTTATCAAGCGTGACGCACGCCTGCGCATCGGCTATGTGCCGCAGAAACTGCATCTGGACGCCACGCTGCCGCTGACCGTTAGCCGCTTCCTGCGTTTGCGCCCGGGCACCCGTAAAGACGACATCCTGCCGGCGCTGAAGCGCGTGCAGGCGGGGCATCTGATCGATGCGCCGATGCAAAAGCTCTCCGGCGGCGAAACGCAGCGCGTACTGCTGGCCCGCGCCCTGCTCAACCGTCCGCAGCTGCTGGTGCTGGATGAACCGACCCAGGGTGTTGACGTCAACGGCCAGGTGGCGCTCTACGATCTTATCAACCAGCTGCGCCATGAACTGGACTGCGCGGTGCTAATGGTATCCCACGATCTGCATCTGGTGATGGCCAAAACCGACGAAGTTCTGTGCCTGAACCAGCATATCTGCTGCTCTGGCGCACCGGAGGTGGTCTCCATGCACCCGGAGTTTATCTCCATGTTCGGCCCGCGCGGCGCGGAACAGCTGGGGATATACCGCCACCACCATAATCACCGCCACGACCTTCAGGGGCGAATTGTACTGCGTCGGGGAAACAGCCGCTAATGATTGAACTTCTGTTACCTGGCTGGCTTGCCGGGATGATGCTGGCCTGCGCCGCTGGTCCGCTGGGCTCCTTTGTGGTCTGGCGCCGCATGTCTTATTTCGGCGACACGCTGGCGCATGCGTCTCTGCTCGGCGTCGCTTTCGGTTTATTGCTTAACGTCAATCCGTTCTATGCAGTGATCGCCGTGACCCTGCTGCTGGCCGGCGGGCTGGTGTGGCTGGAAAAACGACCGCATCTGGCGATCGATACCCTGCTGGGCATCATGGCGCACAGCGCGCTGTCCCTGGGGCTGGTGGTGGTCAGTCTGATGTCTAACGTCCGCGTCGATCTGATGGCGTACCTGTTCGGCGATCTGCTGGCGGTTACGCCGCAGGACCTGATCGCCATTGCCATTGGCGTGGTGATTGTGATTGGCATTCTGCTCTGGCAGTGGCGGAATCTGTTGGCGATGACCATCAGTCCGGACCTGGCGTTTGTCGACGGCGTGAAGCTGCAGCGGGTCAAGCTGCTGTTGATGCTGGTCACCGCCCTGACTATCGGCGTGGCGATGAAGTTCGTCGGGGCGCTGATCATTACTTCCCTGCTGATTATCCCGGCCGCCACCGCCCGCCGTTTTGCCCGTACGCCGGAGCAGATGGCCGCCGTGGCGGTGGGCGTGGGCATGCTGGCCGTTACCGGCGGGTTAACCTTCTCGGCTTTCTATGATACCCCGGCCGGGCCGTCGGTGGTGCTCTGCGCCGCGGTGCTGTTTATTCTCAGCATGACGAAAAAAGCCGCCAGCTGAAAATGAAAAAGCCCGGTCACGCTGCTGACCGGGCTTCACCATGAACTGCTCAACCGCAACGCGCTACGGCATTTCCGGCGGCGTAATCCCGAAATGATTCCAGGCGCGCACCGTCGCCATTCTTCCCCGCGGCGTACGCTGCAGAAAGCCCTGCTGAATTAAGTAGGGCTCCAGTACATCTTCAATGGTTTCCCGCTCTTCGCCAATCGCGGCGGCGAGGTTATCCAGCCCCACCGGACCGCCAAAGAACTTATCTATCACCGCCAGCAGCAGCTTACGGTCCATATAGTCGAACCCTTCCGCATCGACGTTAAGCATATCCAGCGCCTGGGCGGCAATATCGGCGGAGATGGTGCCGTCGTGGCGCACTTCAGCAAAGTCACGCACCCGGCGCAGCAGACGGTTGGCAATGCGCGGCGTGCCGCGTGAACGGCGGGCTACTTCCAGCGCGCCCTCGTCGCTCATCTCCAGCCCCATATGGCGGGCGCTGCGGCTGACAATATGCTGCAGATCGGGGATCTGATAGAACTCCAGACGCTGCACGATGCCAAAGCGGTCGCGCAGCGGCGAGGTCAACGAACCGGCGCGGGTGGTGGCGCCGATCAGGGTAAACGGCGGCAGATCGATCTTGATGGAACGCGCCGCGGGACCTTCGCCAATCATAATATCCAGCTGGTAGTCTTCCATTGCCGGATAGAGCACCTCTTCCACCACCGGCGAGAGGCGATGGATCTCATCGATAAACAGAACATCGTGCGGTTCGAGGTTGGTGAGCATCGCGGCGAGATCGCCCGCCTTCTCCAGCACCGGGCCGGAGGTGGTACGCAGATTCACCCCCATTTCATTGGCGACGATATTGGCCAGGGTGGTTTTCCCCAACCCTGGCGGGCCAAAAATCAGCAGGTGATCGAGGGCGTCGCCGCGCAGCTTCGCCGCCTGGATAAAGATCTCCATCTGCGAACGCACCTGCGGCTGGCCGACATACTCTGCCAGCAATTTTGGGCGGATGGCGCGGTCAGCGGCCTCTTCAAAGCCGCTGCTGTCTGCCGATACCAGCCGGTCTGCTTCAATCATCCCTTACCTCACAACGCAGCGCGCAGCGCTTCGCGAATTAGCGTTTCACTGTTGGCGTCCGGACGCGCGATCTTGCTGACCATCCGGCTGGCCTCCTGCGGTTTATAGCCCAGCGCGACCAGCGCGGCAACCGCTTCCTGCTCGGCATCGTCCGCCGTTGGGCCTGCCGGCGAGGTCAGCACCAGATCGGCCGCCGGGGTGAACAGGTCGCCGTGCAGCCCTTTGAAGCGGTCTTTCATCTCAACGATCAGACGTTCAGCGGTTTTTTTGCCAATCCCCGGCAGCTTCACCAGCGAGGCGACCTCTTCCCGTTCAACGGCGTTGACGAACTGCTGCGCCGACATGCCGGAGAGGATCGCCAGCGCCAGCTTGGGCCCCACGCCGTTGGTTTTAATCAGCTCTTTAAACAGGGTACGTTCCTGTTTGTTGTTAAACCCATACAGCAGCTGGGCATCTTCACGCACCACAAAGTGGGTGAAGACGATCGCCTCCTGCCCGGCCTCCGGCAGCTCATAGAAGCAGGTCATTGGCATATGCACTTCATAGCCGACGCCCGCCGTTTCCAGCAACACCAGCGGGGGTTGTTTTTCGAGAATGATGCCTCTGAGTCTGCCTATCACGTGGGGCTCCTGCGTTATGGTCTAAGTATCTGGCGGTATCATAAAAAAAGGCTGGATAGATATCCAGCCTGATTTGCGATTATCGTAAGCGCCCCCGCGCCAGATTGAGCCGGGTCTCGCTGATCTGAGCGGCATTCTGGCTGACATGGCAATGGGTGATGGCAATCGCCAGCGCATCCGCCGCATCCGCCTGCGGATTGGCGGGCAGCTTGAGCAAGGTGCGCACCATATGCTGGACCTGGCTCTTTTCGGCGCTGCCAATCCCGACCACGGTCTGCTTGACCTGACGGGCGGCGTATTCAAACACCGGCAGCGCCTGATTGGTCGCTGCGACGATCGCCACCCCGCGCGCCTGCCCGAGCTTTAACGCCGAGTCGGCATTCTTGGCCATAAAGACCTGCTCAATGGCGAAATAGTCGGGCTGGAACTGGGTGATGATCTCCGTCACCCCGGCGTAGATCAGCTTCAGCCGCGACGGCAGATCGTCCACTTTGGTGCGGATGCATCCGCTGCCCAGATAGCTCAGCTGCCGCCCAACCTGGCGGATCACGCCATAACCGGTAACGCGCGACCCCGGGTCAATGCCGAGAATAATAGCCATCACGCGCCTCCGGTTAACCGTGGATGCGGCTGCATCACAGGGTGGCTGCGACCTCGTCGGAGATCTCGCCGTTATGGTACACTTCCTGCACGTCGTCGCAGTCTTCCAGCATATCGATCAGACGCAGCAGCTTCGGCGCCGTCTCGGCATCCATATCCGCTTTGGTGGACGGAATCATTGAGACTTCTGCAGCGTCGGCTTTCAGGCCGGCGGCTTCCAGCGCGTCGCGCACAGCGCCCATCTCTTCCCAGGCGGTGTAGACGTCGATGGCGCCGTCGTCATAGGTCACCACGTCTTCTGCGCCTGCTTCCAGCGCCGCTTCCATGATAGTGTCTTCATCGCCTTTCTCGAAGGAGATAACGCCTTTCTTGCTGAACAGGTAGGAGACGGAACCATCGGTGCCGAGGTTACCCCCGGTTTTGGTGAAGGCGTGACGCACTTCCGCAACGGTACGGTTACGGTTGTCGGACAGACATTCCACCATCACCGCGGTGCCGCCAGGGCCGTAGCCTTCATAAATGATGGTTTCCATGTTCGCGTCTTCATCGCCGCCGACGCCGCGCGCGATGGCGCGGTTCAGGGTGTCGCGAGTCATGTTGTTAGACAGCGCTTTATCAACGGCCGCACGCAGACGCGGGTTGGAAGCCGGATCGCCGCCGCCCAGACGCGCGGCGGTGACCAGCTCGCGAATGATTTTCGTAAAGATTTTACCGCGTTTGGCATCCTGTGCCGCTTTGCGGTGTTTGGTGTTGGCCCATTTACTATGACCTGCCATAAAAAACTCTCCAAAAAGCGCGCCCTTTCAGGCGGCGTTAATTACAAATTCTTCAATCGCCTGCCGGTTGCTCCACGACTTGGTCAGCGCAGCGGCTTCCGTCGCGCTGACCCAGCGATAGGCCAGATGTTCGGTGAAAGTAATCTCCCGCTCATGAGGCAGCGCAAGACAGAACCAGAATTCCGTATTGCGCTCTACACCCGGCGCATAGCGATGACGCAAATGAGAAAATATCTCGAACTCCACCGTGCGCTGACAGTCGATTAAGGTCAGTTGCTCGCAGGCAACGTCAATGGCGACCTCTTCCTTTACTTCACGCGCGGCGGCCTGCAGCGCGGTCTCTCCAGCTTCCAGGCTGCCGGTGACCGACTGCCAGAACGCGGGATCGTCGCGCCGCTGCAACATCAGCACCCGTTTCGTATCTTCGGCGTAAATGACCACCAGCACCGAAACGGGCAGCTTAAATGACATATTACTTGTTCTCCAGAGACGCTTTTGCCTCTTTCTCCACAACCTGAATACCCAGCTCACCGAGCGCCGCCGGATTGGCGAAGCTTGGCGCTTCGGTCATCAGGCAGGCGGCCGCGGTGGTTTTCGGGAAAGCGATAACGTCGCGGATGTTATCGGTACCGGTCAGCAGCATGGTCAGACGGTCAAGACCGAAGGCCAGACCTGCATGCGGCGGCGTACCGTACTTCAGCGCATCCAGCAGGAAGCCGAATTTCTCACGCTGTTCCTGTTCGTTAATGCCCAGAATACCAAATACGGTCTGCTGCATCTCGCCGCGGTGGATTCGCACCGAACCGCCGCCGACTTCATAACCGTTAATAACCATATCGTAGGCGTTGGCTACAGCCTCTTCCGGGGCGGCTTTCAGCTCATCCGCGGTCATATCTTTCGGCGAGGTGAACGGATGGTGCATCGCCGTCAGGCCGCCTTCGCCGTCGTCTTCGAACATCGGGAAGTCGATCACCCACAGCGGCGCCCATTTGCTCTCGTCAGTCAGGCTCAGGTCTTTACCCAGCTTCAGACGCAGCGCGCCCAGCGCGTCGGCCACTACTTTCTTGTTGTCGGCGCCGAAGAAGATCATGTCTCCATCCTGCGCGCCGGTGCGGTCAAGGATCGCTTCCACGATTTCAGCGGTCAGGAATTTGGCCACCGGGCTGTTGATCCCATCCATGCCTTTGGCACGCTCGGTCACTTTAATATAGGCCAGCCCTTTCGCGCCGTAGATCTTCACAAAGTTGCCGTATTCGTCAATCAGCTTGCGGGTCAGAGAGGCCCCGCCCGGGACGCGCAGGGCCGCCACGCGCCCTTTCGGATCGTTGGCCGGGCCGGCAAAGACCGCGAATTCCACAGACTTCAGCAGGTCGGCGACGTCCACCAGCTCCATCGGGTTACGCAGATCCGGTTTATCGGAGCCATAGCGACGTTCGGCTTCGGCGAAGGTCATGATCGGGAACTCGCCCAGGTCGACGCCTTTCACTTCCAGCCACAGCTGACGCACCATCGCCTCCATGATCTCACGCACCTGCGGCGCGGTCATAAAGGAGGTTTCCACGTCGATCTGGGTGAATTCAGGCTGACGGTCGGCACGCAGGTCCTCATCGCGGAAACATTTAACGATCTGATAATAGCGATCGAACCCGGACATCATCAGCAGCTGTTTGAACAGCTGCGGCGACTGCGGCAGCGCGTAGAATTTGCCTTTGTGCACGCGGGAAGGCACGAGGTAATCGCGGGCGCCTTCCGGGGTGGCTTTAGTCAGCATCGGGGTTTCGATGTCGAGGAAGCCATGGTCGTCCATAAAGCGGCGCACAAAGCTGGTAATTTTCGCGCGGGTTTTCAGGCGCTGCGCCATCTCCGGACGACGCAGGTCGAGGTAGCGGTATTTCAGACGCGCTTCTTCGGTGTTGACGTGATTGGAGTCCAGCGGCAGCGATTCTGAGCGGTTAATGATCGTCAGATCGGAAGCCAGCACTTCGATAGCGCCGGTGGCCATGTCCGCGTTGATGTTTTTCTCTTCACGCGCGCGAACGGTGCCAGTGACCTGAATGCAGAACTCATTACGCAATTCAGAGGCTAACTTCAACGCATCCGCACGATCCGGATCGAAAAACACCTGAACGATGCCTTCGCGGTCGCGCATATCGATAAAAATGAGGCTACCGAGATCGCGACGGCGGTTGACCCAACCACACAGAGTCACCTGCTGCCCAACGTGGGACTGTCGAAGCTGTCCGCAATATTCTGTACGCATGAGATATCCCTTAACTTAGCCGTCGGCGGATTGTCGTCTGCCCTGCAGGCGACGAGGTCGCAGCTTTAGCTGATGTCACAACTGAATGAAAAAAGGCGGCTATTATACTGGAAATTCTGTCGTTCGATAAGTCCGACGCACGATGTACGCTGCTTTGCTGCGCGCTTAACGTCCACACTCACATAAATTAACAAAATTTGTTACTCTTTTGCTGAAGCCGCAAAGGTATTGTAGCCGCCTGACAACAGATGAAGATACGGGGATACCATGTTAGAACTCAATGCAAAAAACACGGCGCTGGTGGTAATCGATCTGCAGGAAGGCATTCTGCCTTTCGCCGGCGGCCCGCATCGGGCTGACGAGGTGGTGGCGCGCGCCGCTCGCCTGGCAGACAAGTGCCGGCAACAGGGTTCGCCGGTCATCATGGTCCGCGTGGGCTGGTCGGCCGATTTCGCCGAAGCGCTGAAACAGCCTGTCGACGCTCAGGCCGGGGCGCATACGCTGCCCGAAAACTGGTGGACCTACCCGGCCACGCTGGGTAAGCAGGAGAGCGATATCGAAGTGACCAAACGCCAGTGGGGCGCGTTCTATGGCACCGACCTTGAGCTTCAGCTGCGCCGCCGCGGGATCGACACCATTATTCTCTGCGGCATCTCCACCAACATCGGCGTCGAATCCACCGCCCGCAATGCCTGGGAGCTGGGTTTTAACCTGGTCATCGCCGAAGATGCCTGCAGCGCCGCCTCCGCCGAGCAGCATCAGGGCAGTATGACGCATATTTTCCCGCGCATCGGCCGGGTGCGCAGTACCGAGGAGATCCTCACGGCGCTATGATTTATATTGGGCTTCCCCAGTGGTCGCACCCGAAATGGGTGCGCCTTGGCATCACCAGCCTTGAAGAGTACGCCCGCCACTTTAACTGCGTGGAGGGCAACACCACCCTGTATGCGCTACCGAAGCCGGAGATTGTCGCCCGCTGGTACGAACAGACCCACGATGACTTCCGCTTCTGCTTCAAATTCCCGGCCACCATCTCGCACCAGGCCGCCCTGCGCCATTGCGACGAGTTAAGCAGCGAATTTTTTGCCCGCCTGGCGCCGCTGGCCTCGCGCATCGGCCAGTACTGGCTGCAGCTGCCGGCGACGTTCGGTCCTCGCGATCTCCCCGCGCTATGGCATTTTCTCGACGGACTGCCGAAGGATTTCACCTACGGCGTCGAAGTTCGTCATCCCGAGTTTTTCGCCAAAGGGGAAGCGGAACAGCAGCTCAACCGCGGGCTGCACGAGCGTAACGTCAACCGCGTGATCCTCGACAGCCGCCCGGTCCATAGCGCTGCGGCCACCAGTCCGGCGATGATCGATGCCCAACAAAAGAAACCGAAGGTGCCGGTACATGCGGTGATGACCGCCCGACAGCCAATGGTGCGGTTTATCGGCGGTGACGATATGGCCCATAACCGGGAACTGTTTCGCGTCTGGCTTCAGACCCTGGCGAAGTGGCATCAGTCGGGGACCCCGTGGTTGTTCCTGCATACTCCGGACATTGCCTTCGCCCCGGCACTGGTGGATACCCTGTGGGGTGACCTGCGCGCTGCCCTGCCGGCGGCAGGAAATGCGCCGTCGATTCCGCAGCAATCTTCTCTTTTCTGATATCCTGCTATCATATCCGGAGCCATCTGCCAGAGTTAAAGGGAGTTTTCGTATGGTCAGCGCGCTGTATGCCGTTTTAGGTGCGTTATTGTTAGTGAAGTTCTCATTTGACGTGGTGCGTCTGCGCACCCAATACCATGTAGGCTACGGTGACGGCGGCTTTAGCGAGCTGCAGGTTGCCATCCGCGTTCACGGCAATGCCGTCGAATATGTGCCGATTGGCCTCATTTTGCTGTTATTTATGGAGATGAACGGCGCTCAGACCTGGATGGTGCACGTTTGCGGGATTTTATTGATTGTCGGGCGACTGATGCACTCCTGGGGCTTTCATCACCGCGTCTACTACTGGCGCCGCTCCGGCATGAGCGCCACCTGGTGCGCGTTGTTGCTAATGGTGCTGGCCAATCTTTGGTATATGCCCTGGGAGTTGGTTTTCTCCCTCCGTTAGCGCACAATACGCCGTTTTCGTTTTTTCGGGTTTAACGTTATGTCTCACCGCGATACGCTTTTTTCCGCGCCGATTGCCAGCCTCGGCGACTGGACCTTTGATGAACGGGTTGCTGAAGTCTTCCCCGATATGATCCAGCGTTCTGTGCCCGGCTACTCCAATATCATCTCGATGATCGGCATGCTGGCCGAGCGCTTCGTTCAGCCCAACACTCAGGTTTACGATCTTGGCTGTTCGCTGGGCGCCGCCACCCTCTCCGTGCGCCGCAATATTAGCCATCCGGGCTGTCGCATTATCGCCATCGATAACTCGCCCGCGATGGTGGAGCGCTGCCGTCGCCATATTGACGCTTATAAAGCGCCGACGCCGGTCGAAGTGATTGAAGGGGATATCCGCGACGTGACCATTGAAAACGCCTCGCTGGTGATCCTGAACTTTACTATTCAGTTCCTTGAGCCGGGCGATCGCCAGGCGATCCTCAATAAAGTCTATCAGGGGCTGAATCCGGGCGGCGCGCTGGTGCTCTCGGAAAAATTCAGCTTCGAAGACGCCCACGTTGGCGAACTGTTGTTCAATATGCATCATGACTTTAAGCGCGCCAACGGCTACAGCGAACTGGAGATCAGCCAGAAACGCAGCATGCTGGAAAATGTGATGCTGACGGACTCTGTCGAAACCCATAAAGCCCGCCTGCGTCAGGCTGGGTTTGAACATGCCGAACTGTGGTTCCAGTGCTTTAACTTTGGCTCGCTGGTGGCCGTGAAAGCCGGGGAGCAGGCATGATCGACTTCCGTAACTTCTATCAGCTGATCGCCAAAAGCCCGCTGTCTCACTGGCTGGAGACGCTGCCTGCCCAGGTAGCCGCCTGGCAGCGCGATGCCCTGCACGGCAAGTTTCGTGAATGGGAGCGCGCCGTAGAATTTCTGCCGGAGCTAACGCCCTGGCGTCTGGATCTTCTGCACAGCGTCACCGCCGAGAGCGAAACGCCGCTCAGCGAAGGCCATCAGCGGCGGATCGAAAATCTGCTTAAAAACCTGATGCCGTGGCGCAAAGGCCCTTATTCGCTGTACGGCATCAATATCGATACCGAATGGCGATCCGACTGGAAATGGGAGCGCGTTCTGCCGCACCTGTCCGATCTCACTGGCCGGACTATCCTCGACGTGGGCTGCGGCAGCGGCTATCACATGTGGCGGATGATCGGCGCCGGCGCACATCTGGCGGTCGGTATCGATCCCACCCAGCTGTTCCTGTGCCAGTTTGAAGCGGTGCGTAAGCTGCTCGGTAACGACCAGCGGGCGCATTTGCTGCCGCTGGGCATTGAGCAGCTGCCGGCGCTGGAGGCCTTCGACACCGTGTTCTCGATGGGCGTGCTCTACCACCGCCGCTCGCCGCTGGACCATCTGTGGCAGCTGAAAGATCAGCTGGCGCCAGGGGGCGAGCTGGTGCTGGAGACGCTGGTGGTTGAAGGAGATGAAAATACGGTGCTGGTTCCGGGCGACCGCTATGCGCAAATGCGCAACGTCTATTTTATCCCCTCGGCGGCGGCCCTGAAAATGTGGCTGGAGAAGTGCGGGTTTATTGACGTGCGTATCGTCGACGCCTGCGTCACCTCGACAGAGGAGCAGCGACGCACCGAATGGATGACGACCGAATCGCTGGCCGATTTCCTCGACCCACAGGATCAGCGCAAAACGGTGGAAGGCTATCCGGCGCCATTACGGGCTGTGATCATTGCCACCAAACCGGAAACCCAGCAGTCGCTGGCGAAAAAAGCGAGATAAAAAAAGGCCCCTGTTTAATGGGCAGGGGCCTGGTACGGGCAATCATCATATTGGGCGACATGATGTGCAGCAAAAAACCGTTTAACTTCTCCAGGCGGAGATAATCCTTTTCATCTCCGCCACCGCTGCGCCATTCACGGCGTAGCGTCTGTATTCATCGGCATCGGGATCGGCTGACATCGAAACGCCCGGATGACGAAAGCGCATTTCCGACGGCAACCAGTGGCCAGCCGAGCTATGGACCTCTTTCACCCCCGCCTGCAGAAACAGCGGCAGGTTCGCGGCGCGGACTCCCGCACCGGCCATAATGATTGGAGTATCCCCTGCGGCAATAAGTTCCGTAATTAATGAAATACCTTTCTCCGCCGAGGATTGCTGACCGGAAGTCAGGATACGTTTGACCCCCAGCGTCCCCAGCGTTTTCCAGGCCTGACGCGGGTCAGCGCACAGATCGAACGCCCGATGAAAGGTCACCGCCAGCGGCCCCGCCGCGGCCATTATTTTTTTCATCCGCGGGATATCGACCTGGCCATCAGCATCCAGCACGCCGGTCACCAGCCCGGGAAAGCCCAGATCCCGCACCATGCGAATATCGTTAAGCATCGCGGCGAACTCTTCATCGGTGTAGCAGAAATCGCCGCCGCGCGGGCGAACGATCGGATGCACCGGGAGAGTAATCGCCTCGCGGGCCGAGACCAGCACCCCATAAGAGGGGGTTAATCCCCCTTCCTGCGGCGCGGCACAGAGCTCAATACGATCGGCGCCGCAGCGCTCAGCCTCCCGGGCGCACGCCATGCTGTAGCAACACACTTCCAGTACCGCCATTCCTCTCTCCCTGATCCAGACAACCTTTGCAGCATGTCACAATTTCACGCGGCAGACGCCGCGCGGCTTCACACTGTTACGTATCGGCTTGCTCGCTGGCGACGATTTGTTCAATAGACCACGGATGAAATTTGACCGTCACGCTGCCGTCGGTCACCGCCAGGGTGGGGTTCGGCAGGCGCTCATGCTCCCCTTTCGGCGAGCTGGTTTTGACCACGATCCCCGGCTGGCTGAGTCCGTCATCGGCCAGCAGCGCCAGCGCGCGGGCATTTAAGGTTGCCGGATCGCCGGGCAGGACGATTTCGATATGCTCCCAGCCTTCATGGGGATAACGCTTTTCACCCGGCCACGGCAGCTCAACGATATGGAAGCGCCAGTGCGCCACGCAGACCGGCTCCGCCAGTTTGAACAGGCAAATGGGCCGGCCGTTGATCATATTCTCCGACAGCAGGGTGCCGCACTGCTCCAGACCGCGGCGCCAGCGTTCCGCAGTGGTATTCTGATGACAGCGCAGGGAGATATGGTCGGCGTCGAGCCCGGCGATCTCCAGTCCCAATCGCGCAGTGAAGCGCTGAAGCGCATCGGAAAATCGCGGGAGATCCGCCGTAATATCGGCCAGTTGTTCATTTTGCTGCCAGTTTGCCATGGGTTTGCTCGTCAATAATGCTCGTCAGTAATGAAAAGGTAATTTACCGTGTTTCGGCCTGCGGACCAACCGCCGCCCCGCTGATGGGCAACTGACCGGCGATGGATTGCGCACGCCGGCGCGCCGCGCGCAATGCTGACGGACGGGGACAAATGCAGTATACTCCCGCCCTAATTTGTCCACATTATGGCGCCGCCTCCCTCGGGGGCAGGCGCATTACACGTAAGGTATTCCGGTGAATATTCAGGCTCTTCTCTCAGAAAAAGTCAGCCAGGCCCTGATCGCGGCAGGCGCGCCTGCCGATTGCGAACCCCAGGTCCGCCAGTCAGCAAAAGTTCAGTTCGGCGACTATCAGGCCAACGGCGTGATGGCTGTCGCCAAAAAGCTGGGTATGGCGCCGCGACAACTTGCAGAGCAGGTACTGTCTCATCTTGACCTCAACGGCATTGCCAACAAGGTTGAAATCGCCGGGCCGGGCTTTATCAATATTTTCCTCGACCCCGCGTTTCTGGCGGACAACGTCAACCGCGCGCTGC